>JBEENB010000009.1:0-43813 GCA_041192365.1 Actinomycetota bacterium
ACCATCCACGGTTCAGATTGTTCCGCCATCACGAAAGCGGCTCCGCGACGGCAAGACCGCCGAGGTACGGACAAAGTGCCTCAGGAATCGTCACCGATCCGTCCGCGTTCTGATGCGTCTCGAGAATAGCGACGAGCCAACGGGTCGTCGCGAGTGTTCCGTTCAGTGTGGCGACCGTCTCTGTTGACCCGCCGTCCGGTCGGTGTCGAATGTTAAGTCGGCGCGCCTGGTACGTCGTGCAGTTCGACGTCGACGTGAGTTCGCGATACGCGCCCTGTGTCGGAATCCACGCCTCGATGTCGAACTTTCGAGCGGCCGACGAACCGAGGTCTCCCGCGGCAACATCAATCACGCGATACGACAATCCGAGCAGCCCCATCATCTCTTCCTGCCACGCAACGAGACGGTCGTGTTCGGCCTCTGCTTCGGCAGGTGCGCAGTATGAAAACATCTCAAGTTTGTTGAACTGGTGTACCCGCAGAATTCCGCGGGTGTCTTTTCCGTACGACCCGGCTTCGCGGCGGTAACACGTCGACCAACCGGCATAGCGCTTGGGGCCGGCCGCAAGGTCGATGATCTCGTCCGCGTGGAATCCCGCGAGCGCCACTTCACTGGTCCCCGTCAAATACAAATCATCCGCGGGTAAGTAGTAAATCTCGTCGGAGTGCTCACCGAGGAAACCCGTCCCCTGCATGATTGCGGGGCTCACGAGGGTCGGGGTGATAAGTGGCGTAAATCCGACCGCGAGTGCGCGGTCAAGCGCGAGCGACATGAGCGCTATTTCGAGCCGGGCTCCTATTCCCGAAAGGAAATAGAAACGTGAACCCGACACCTTGGTGCCGCGGACGGTGTCGATGGCCCCGAGCATTTCACCGAGTTCGAGGTGGTCTCGAGGTTCGAAATCGAACGTCGGAATTTCTCCCACCTCGCGAAGTGTGACGAAATTGTCTTCGCCGCCCGCCGGAACGCCGTCGATAATGATGTTTCCGATGCCGGCGGCGACACGCGTGAACTCCTCGCCAGCGTCCGACGCCAATTTCTCAGCAGCTTTGACCCGATCGGACAAATCCTGAGCAGCCGCGACGAGAGCGGCTTTCTCTTCCTTGGGAGCGACCGCGACCAGCTTGCCGTGTGCATTTTGCTCGGCACGAAGTTTCTCGAACGCGGAAATCGCATCGCGACGGCCCTGATCGGCGGCGATTGCCGCATCGACGACGGAAGGGTCGTCACCGCGAGCGATGAGCGACGAACGAACGGTGTCCGGCTCGGTTCGCAACAGCGTGGAGTCAATCATCGTTATGCCTCACCGCCGGAGACAAGACGGTCGAGCCACTCGCGGGCGTCAACGAATGCCGCGTCGGAGTATTGCGAGGTCACGCTGGGGGTATGACCATCGGCACGGTGGTAGGACCCGAGGAACTGAAGTCCGGGGCTGTAACGCCGAAGGCCAAGAAGTGCGTCGGCCACACGTTCGTCTTCAATGTGCCCGTCAATATCGATCACGAATCGGTATCGTCCGAGGGAATCACCGATGGGTCGCGATTCAAGTAACGACAAGTTCACCCCGCGAGTGGCGAACTGTTCCAGCATTTCGAGCAAACCACCGGGTCGGTCGTCGGGAAGTTCGACGATCACCGTCGTTTTGTCCGTACCGGTGCGGGGGGCAACCGGGCGACGACGACCAATCAGAACGAACCGCGTTATAGCGGAAGGATTGTCCCCGATTCCCGCGTCGAGGGTCGCGAGGTCGGAGTGCGTTTCAAAACCGGCAGGGGCAATCGCCGCGTCACCACGCACACCAGAGACAATTTCGTGAGCCGCCGCGACGTTCGACGTAGCGGGGAGGTGCTCGTGATGAGGGAGGTTCGCTTCAAGCCAGCGACGACACTGCGCGTACGCGACGGGGTGTGCAACAACAACGCGAATGTCGGCGAGCGTCGTTCCCGCACGGACCACGACATCGAAGTTCACGGGAACGAGGTACTCGCCCAAAATCTGCAGTCCCGTCGACTGTGCGAGCGCATCCTGAGCAGCGCTAACACCACCTTCGATCGAGTTCTCAACGGCAATCATCGCCGCCTCTGCTCGGCCGTCGATAACAGCAGACAGTGCCTCCCCGACATTGTTTACGGGAAGCCAGTCAACCCCAGCAGCCTCGGGAACTTGTCCAAGAGCGGTCCACGTGAAGGTGCCAACGGGTCCTAAATAGGCATATGTCATGTCGGCTCCTTTCGATCACCCAGGGTTTCAAGACTATCGCCCGCGGCAGCGCTCAACAGAGAGTTATCGGGCGTAGTCAGGGGCTGCGGGCAAACCGAAGAACTCCTCCATCGTGATTTTCGGCGTGAGCTGGAGCTCTGCCGCAAGTTCATCTCCGACGTATCTCCAGTGCCACGGCTCGAATTTATATCCCGTAACCGCGGTCTTTCCATTGGGATAGCGCAAGTGCCATCCGAATCGCCACGCGTTCTTGGTCAACCACTTGCCCTCGGGTGTCCGCGAAAAACACGCCTGGATCGTGCAACCCGCCGTTGCCGATGCGATGTCGACGGACAATCCCGTCTGGTGTTCGGAATATCCTGGGCGTGCGCTTTGCAAATCCGCCGCTTTTCGCCCCAATGACGCTACCCAGCCGTTGTAGACCGAAACCTGCGTGGAATACGAGCGGTAAGCGCTTTGAGCGACGAGGTTTACCCCGTCTTTCTTCGCCGCTCGGAACATTTTCAGATACGCTTTCGCAGCGTCATCACGAAGTGTTGGCTCATAGGTGTGAGGAACATCGAGCGTACGAAGCCCAGACGGGACGTACTTTTTCGGTTGCAAGGGGCGCAACTTGTCGGCAACGACCCACAGTGAGCCGGCTTCGTCAAGTGAATGGAGAGTCACATCGATAGCCGCAACCGTCGGCGCGGGAATCGGCACGGGCGTAATCGCCGGCGTGGCCACCGACTTTTGGGTGGGGGCAGGAATCTCTGAATTGGCTGGCGTTGTCGAGACACAACCCCCGAGGATAAGGGTGAATACAAGAGGAAGCGTCCGAGCACGAGTCATTCCTCAAGGTTATCGGGCGTATGCTTTCCGTCGTGCCTCAATCGAACTGTGGCACAAATTTCCCGTTGGCCGAAGCTACTGCACACGAGGAGGGGTGATGGAACTAAGGATTGAAACGGAACGCGTCACGGGTTTGCGCAATGGCATCGCCGTCGGATGGGTGGATTTCGAGGTCACCGACGGCGTGGCGCGCCTATTCCACACCGAGGTCCTGCCTACGATGCGTAACACGGGAGCCGGCACAGACCTGGTGGTTTCCGTGCTCGAATGGTTCCGAGACAACACGGACTATCGAATCGTTGGGGTGTGCCCATTCATCCCCGTTGTAATTCGACGACACCCCGAGTTCGAGGCGCTCACAACGCGCTAGTCGTCGAGGTCGCTGTCCGACCAGTCCGCGGTCGTCAGGTAGCTGACTTTTGACGAGATTTCAACTACGTGATCAGCGATGCGCTCAAAGTAACGACTCGCGAGTGTCACATCAACTGTCTGAACGGCTTTTTCTTTCCATTTCTTGTCGAGGACGATTTCAAACACCTCGCGGTGAAGTTCGTCGACACGTTCGTCAGCGGCCTGAATTGATCGAGCGAGATCGACCGAAGTATTTTTGAGAAGTTTCACTAGCTTCTTGCACAAGCGAATGTCGATTCGAGCCATTTCATCGAACGTGTCCGACAAGGCTTCGGGCACAGCGGAATCGGGGAAGCGGAATCGCGCGATGGTGGCGATGTGCGAGGCCAGTGCTGTCATGCGTTCGAGTGATGCAGAAATGCGTAGGGTCGACACCAAAATGCGAAGATCGCGCGCGACGGGCGCGTGGAGGGCTAGTGTTCGAATGACGAGTTCGTCCAGAGATAAAGCCTTCTCACTGACGCCTTCTGCGCCAACGAGGGCTCTGTCTGCCGCTTTGACGTCCGCTTCCAAGAACGCCATCGACGCGTCCGTGACGATGCTGAACACGCTGTCAGCGATTTCAACAATTCGTTCCTGAACGGACTCTAGTTCCAGATCAAACATCTCACGCATAGCAACCCTCTCTATCAATCCATCTAACGAACCAGAGCAACGTGAACTCCGCTCTAACAACTCAATAACGCACGGTGAAATAGCAATACCGTTTGGGGTAAACACCACGATAGCGTGCCGTTTGTCACCTAACCTGAACTGAATGGTAACAATTGACATTCTGCTGGTGGCGGCTTCCGTGGCCGTCATCGCCATCGGTGCGACCTATTTGTTTTTTCGGTCGGTGCGAAAGCACCCTAGCAATTCCCCATCCGACGAATCACTAACCGACATGGCCTCGAGTCTCATCAGTGTCTTAGCGACCGCCGGGTTTGTCGTGGATAATTCGCTCGCAGTGCTTCGCGCAACCAACAGCGCCATCGCTCTGGGACTGGTGTCGGGTCGCGTTATCCGTAGTACCGAAATTCAAGAGCTCGTCCGCCATGCCAAGGATTCCGACTCGACTCACGAAGTGGAGTTTGAGCTCACGTTAGGGGCGGGCGGTGACGTCCGTTACTTGCACGCGAGAGCGGTGTCCATCGGGAGCGGTTTCGTGCTGGTCCTCGTTGAAGACTCGACCGATGAGCGCGACTTCGAGACAATCCGTCGAGATTTCATCGCGAACGTCACTCATGAGATCAAAACTCCCATCGGGGCCATCACTCTGCTCAGCGAGGCAATGGAGGGTGCGCTGGACGACCCGAAACAAATGCACAAGTTTGCCGACAGCCTTCGACGCGAAGCGCGGCGATTGTCCAATCTTGTGACCGAGATTATCCAGTTGTCTCGCGTCGAATCGTCCGACATTCTTTCGAGCGCTCGTCCCGTGAATATCGGCGCGGTTATCCGCGAGGCTCTCGAACGCACGGTTGTCATCGCCGAAGCTAAAAATGTAGACATCAAAGCCAAGTTTCCTGACGACGCCTTTGTGATGGGCGACGGTGAACTGTTGACCGTAGCCGTGAAAAACCTTCTCGAGAACGCGATTCAGTATTCCGACCAACATCAACAGGTCGGCATCGGTGTCACCGCCCGAAACGGACACCTCGACATCATCGTGACGGACCAGGGTGTCGGTATCCCGGCGGATGAACAAGCCCGCGTGTTCGAAAGGTTTTATCGCGTGGATGAATCTCGCGACCGCACGACGGGCGGAACCGGCCTCGGTCTCAGTCTCGTGAAACACATCAGCATGAGTCACCGCGGTGAGGTCACCCTCTTTTCACAGCAGGGTGTCGGCTCAACTTTCACCATTCGCCTACCTAGGCTTGTGGACACTAGCGAGGAGAACACCCATGAGTAGTGTGCTCGTAGTCGAAGACGAACAATCCCTCCGGGAACCCCTCGTGTACATCCTTCAGCGCGAAGGGTTTGACGTGCTCGAAGCCGTGGATGGGCCGTCGGCTCTGATTCAATGGCAAAACAATTCGCCCGATTTGATTCTGCTGGACCTGATGCTTCCGGGAATGAGCGGAGTCGACGTCTGTCGCGAAATCCGCGCGCGATCTAATGTCCCGATCATCATGGTCACCGCTAAAGACTCTGAGGTCGACAAGGTCGTCGGTCTGGAAATCGGCGCTGACGACTACGTCGTCAAGCCCTATTCAACCCGGGAGCTGCTTGCACGGATAAAGGCTGTTCTGCGTCGCGGCGCCGCTCCCAATTCGAACGAATCGCGGTCTATCCTCGAAGCGGGTCCCGTTCGCCTCGACACCGAACGCCACGCGGTCACGGTCAATGGTCAGCCCGTGACCCTGCCGCTTAAAGAGTTTGAGTTGCTCGAATACCTCATGGACAACACCAACCGAGTGTTGACGCGGGGGCAAATTATCGATCGAGTCTGGGGTTCGAACTATTACGGGGACACGAAGACGCTCGACGTCCACGTGAAGCGCATCCGCAGCAAAATTGAACCCGACCCAGCTAATCCGAAGTTCATCATGACGATTCGCGGTCTCGGCTACAAGTTCGAAGCCTAGGGAACCCGGCGTAACCACTCGTCGGTGAGGAATTTGTCTGTCACGAGCTGGGCGGCTCGAGCACGCTCGTCGTCGGTGATGACCCCGTCTGTCAGTCCGTAGAGCCTTCGGAATGTCTCGACCATCGTGTCGATGACCTCGGTGCGCGTCATCCCCGACTGGCTCTTGATCGGGTCCACACGCTTGGCCGCGCTCGTGACTCCCTTATCGCTCAGTTTCTCTCGACCGATTCGCAATACCTGCAGCATCGCGTTGGCATCGATGTCGTAGGCCATCGTGACGTGGTGTAACACAGCACCGTTTCCCAAACGCTTTTGCGCCGCCCCGCCAATCTTGCCCAACGGGCTGGCGATGTCGTTGAGCGGTTTGTACTCTGCCGCGATTCCGATGGAGTTCAGTGCTTGCAGGACCCAATCGTCAAGGAACGCGTAGGAGTCGGCGAATGACATACCGCGGACTAGTTCAGCCGGTGCATAAATCGAGTAGGTGATGGTGTTTCCGGGTTCGATGAACATCGCACCGCCACCGCTCACTCGGCGAAACACCCCGATACCGCGGGCGGCGGCCTCGTCGACGTCAACCTCGTTCCGAAGTGATTGGAATGATCCGATAATCACCGCTTTTTCGTTCCACTCCCAGAAACGCAGCGTCGGACCGCGTCGGCCGGCACCGACCTCTTCGGTCAAGACCTGGTCGAGTGCCATGTGTTCGGCCGCCGATAGTGGTTCCGGCGCAAGAAATTCCCAGTTGTACTCTGCGAACGATCGGGCGTCGGCAATCGCGCGTCGGACCGCCGTTGCGACCGCTTCGGGGTGAACACCAAGCATGACGACGTCGTCCGGGAGTGCGTCACGAACCCTGCGCGCGATTTCGCCCGCATCGGCGGTGACGGGAAGTCCCTCGATTGCGCGAGTCATTGCCTCTAGCGCTTCGTCCGGTTCGAGGAAGAAGTCCCCCGAAATGATGACGTCGACGAGGTGGCCGTCTCGTTCGTCGGCCTCGACGACAATCAGTTTTCCGCCGGGAACCTTATATTCGCCCTTCATGCGGGGATGGATCGGAGTCGTTCCGCGAGCCACGCCGAGAGATCGGCAAAGACCTCGTCGCGGTTCGTTTCGTTGTAGACCTCGTGTCGGGCTCCTTGGTACGAAATCAACGTCACATCGCTGTAGCCAACCTTGACGTATCGGTCCGCGAGCGCTACCACGGATTTCTCGTTGCCCAGCGAATCGTCTTCGCCTTGCAACATGAGAATCGGAACATCACGCGTCGGCGGCTTGGGCGTGCCCAAGAGTTGGAGCGCGCCACGAACCCCGAATTGTTTCATGGCGTTCGCCGAAAATGTGAAGGGATCCTTGGCAAAGGCGTGATGAACCGAGACATCGCGGCTTAACCATTCGTTTCCCGTCGTTCCAAGATGAGCGTGTTTCGCGTTGAGATTCCCGCCGTTCATGGTCAGAAGGGTTCGAAGTGCCGTGCCCGACCACACCACGAGATTCGCGTCGAGCGTGCCCGAGTCCAGGGCGATTTGCCCCAAAAGCGACCCCATCGAATGGCCGAGAAAGGTAAGCGGTAGTCCCGGGTTTTCCGAGCGAGCGATTCGCGTCATCTGGTTGATCGAATCGATCGCGCCGTTTACGCCGCGCGGACCGAGGTAGCCGAACTTATCGACACGACCGTTCCATTGACGAAGTCCCGTCTCGCCGTGCCCGCGGTGGTCGTCGGCGTACACCGTGAAACCCCGACCCACCAGGTACTGAGCAAGTTGCTCGTAACGCCCTCGGTGGTCCCCTTGTCCGTGAGAGATCTGAGCGACGGCGACTGGTTTCGGCGAGGCCCATCGGGTGAAATGAATCGTGACGCCATCGGAATCGACGTAGGTGTGGGTGGTTCCGCGGACTGTGGCCATGCGCCCCATATTAGGCGGTGCGGGGCAAACCGCGTCGCCTGCCTAGGATGAGAGACATGGTCGTTCGTCGTCAACGTAGTGCACGTGAACCGAGACCCTCAATGTTTCGGGCTTTGGCAAATCGCAACTTCCGCATCTGGATCATCGGGGCTCTCCTCGCCAACATCGGCGGATGGGGGCAACGCGCGGCACAGGATTGGCTCGTCCTCACCGAACTCACCAATAATGACGCCGTTGCACTGGGCTTCAGTCTCGCTCTTCAATTCGGTCCGATTCTGATTCTTGGGCCATTCGTCGGTCCGTTCATCGACCGATTCCCCGGTCGGATCATCATCTTTTGGGCGGCCGTCATCGAGACCCTCTTCGGTATCATTCTCGGAATCGCCGTGCTAACCGGTGTTGCGACGCTCGGTCTCGTGTATGCGCTCGCTCTCGGTCTCGGCATCGTCCAAGCAATAGAAACGCCGACCCGGCAAATCTTTGTCAACGAACTAGTCAGCAAGGATAACGTTCCCAATGCCATCGGGCTCAATTCGATGATGTTCAACTCATCGCGGCTCGTCGGTCCGGCGCTGGCCGGAATCGGAATCTCGTTGGTGGGGACGGGCTGGACTCTTCTTTTTGCCGGGCTCAGCCTCGCCTCTGCGGTTATCGCTATTTCCATGCTCCGACGCAGCGAATTGCACACCGTCCTGAAGGCCCTCAAGGAACGCGGTCAATTCCAAGCCGGGCTTGCCTATATTCGATCCCGCGCGGACCTCCTCATCGTGCTCACGATGTTGTTCGTCGTTGGCACACTCGTGTTCAATTTCGGGATCTTTTCAGCAACCATGGCGGTCGTCGAATTCGGGCTCGGGGCGCACGACTACGGTTTCATCATGTCGGCTTTGGCCGTGGGATCTCTCGTTGGGGCTCTCCTCGTCGCCCGAAGTTCCCGGCCTCGACTTTCCGTCATCACCATGGCCGCCGCGTCGATTGCTGTCGGAGGTCTGGCCGCAGCGCTGGCACCGACCGTGACGACGTTCGTTGTCCTCTTCCCCATCTTGGGTTTCGGTGCGGTGCTCATGGTTGCAACAATCAACGGTTATATCCAAACCACGACGGATGAAATCTATCGCGGGCGGGTGATGGCCATTTTCTCGACCCTCCTCATGGGCGCGACACTCATCGGCTCGCCTCTCGCTGGTTGGGTCGCAAACGCGTTCGGTCCCCGTTGGGCGATCGGCGTCGCGGCGCTGGGCGGCGTGGTCGCGACAATCGTGGCGTTGGTGTGGATGCGAAGTTCTCACAACATCTCGACGATGGACACGGTTCGATCTGCCTTCGCTCGGTCGTCGACCGACCTGTCCGACACCGCAACCCAGGTGATCACCATCACCGAACGTCGACCGTAGCGCTCCAAACCCGCGGAATACTCTGAAATCGCGCACCAAATCGCTTAGAGTAGTGCGGTGGACGCAACTGACAAGCGAATTATCGAGCAACTCCGCGAAAATGCGCGCGCTGGCTTTGCCGAAATCGGCGATGTTGTGGGTCTCTCCGCAAGCGCCGTGAAGCGACGCGTCGATCGACTCGTGGGCTCCGGGGCCATTCGCGGTTTCACCGTGAACGTAGACCCGGCCGCCGAAGGCATCGGTGTTGAGGCCTACGTCGAACTGTATTGTCGCGGGACGGTCTCGCCTGACGATCTGCGGACACTCCTCCACGCAGTACCTGAGGTGGTCTATGCGGGAACCGTCTCCGGCCAGGCTGATGCGATTGTGCACATGCGCGCCTCGTCAATTCAGGCGTTAGAAGCGGCACTAGAGCGGGTTCGTAATGCTCCGAACGTCGACCACACCCGCTCGTCCATCATGTTGTCGCGACTGGTGCATCGTCGGATTCTCTGAAAAATGTTCTGACATGTGCCGTCGTTCGCGTTCGTGACACGACAATAGGTATATGCGAATTGGAGTCCTCACATCGGGCGGCGACGCCCCCGGCCTCAACGCCGTCATCCGTGGTGCTGTTCTCAATGGCGAACGCCACTACGGAATGTCCTTTATTGGCATCAAAGACGGCTGGCGTGGTCTGGTCGACGCCGATTTTCGGAGGCTTGAACGAGCGGACGTCAAGGGAATTGGCAAGATGGGCGGAACCATTCTCGGTTCTTCTCGAACGAATCCGTTCGAAGGCAACGGGGGCATTGACCGCATCAACCAGGTGATGGCGGACGAGGGCATCGACGGTCTGTTGGTCATCGGCGGGGAGGGAACTCTCGCCGCAGCAAATCGCCTGTCTGAGGCCGGCATCAACATTGTCGGTATCCCCAAAACGGTCGACAACGATCTTTCTGCCACCGATTACACCTTCGGTTTTGATACCGCGGTAAACATTGCGACTGATTCCATGGATCGCCTGCGCACGACCGGTGATTCACACCACCGCTGCATGGTCGCAGAGGTTATGGGTCGCCACGTCGGGTGGATCGCTCTTCACTCGGGGATGGCGGCGGGGGCGCACGCAATCCTGATTCCCGAGCGCAAAACGTCTCTAGCGGAAATTGTCGGTTGGGTCACGTCGGCCTACGAGCGCGGTCGTGCTCCGCTCGTGTGCGTTGCCGAGGGTTTCCTCTTGGACACGATGGACGACGCACACAGTGAACGCGGGCTAGACGCCTTTGGTCGACCTCGCCTCGGCGGAATCGGCGAAATGCTCGCTCCGCTTATCCAAGAGGCGACCGGTATCGAGACGCGTGCAACGACGCTCGGTCATATCCAACGCGGCGGGACCCCGTCGGCGTTCGACAGAGTTCTTGCCACTCGCTTCGGGATGAACGCGGTCCGAGTGATTTCCGAGGGCGGCTGGGGGTCGCTGGTGGCCCTTCGCGGCACCGACATCGTCACCACAACCTTCGAATCCGCGCTCGGCCAACTCAAAACCGTCCCCGATGCGCGCTGGTCCGAAGCCGCTCTGCTGTTCGGCTAGGCGTCGCGAAATTCCAACAACGCGTCAATGAGCGCTTCGTTGCTGCGCTCCGCCGCGGTGTGTGACACAGCCAAGCCTGCCTGCTGAGCATCGAACGTGGTTCGAGGGCCAATGCAAATCACCGCGGTTGATTTCGGTATCGGGCTGAGCTGCTCGGCGAGTTGTCGCGCGACACTTCCTGAACTGACGAGGATTGCCGTGATGTCGCCCGAGTGGACACGCGCGCGCACATCTGCTGGAATCGGAACTCCGACGGTTCGGTAGGCCGACACAAAGGTCGCATCGATTCCGCGCTGGTCGAATCCCGCGGCGAGAATTGGTTCCGACGTTTCCGAGTGAGGAACAAGAATTGTGGACTCGGTGAAACCACCGGGTAACGAGCTGATGAAACCGCGAGACGAGTTGTCGGTCGGAGGAACGAAATCGACCCGAATGTTCGCAAACAACAAGGCCTGAGCTGTCGTTTCGCCAATAGCGGCAATGCGGGTTCGCTCGGGAATTTCGACCTTGTGGTGCTGCAGGACGTCGACGGTCGTCGCGCTGGTCAGGACAATCCAGTCGTACGATCCCGCAGCGAGGGAGTCAAACTGGGACTGAAGAGCACTGGCGTCATCCGCAGACGCGAAGTTGACAACGGGGGCTACGACCGTTCGTGCACCGAGCGTGGTCAGCCGATTGGTGATGTCCTCCGCGAACCGTCCGCCGCGGGGAATGAGCACCGTCTGGTCACCAAGTCGTCGAATCACGGGGATGCTCGCCGTCGGGCTCACCTCGCGAATAGCAAAATCAGTCATCGCCAAAGACCGCCCATGCGATTGAACTGACAACGATGACTCCGAGGATTCCTGCACCGATTAACCATGGCACGGGGTTTGCTTGATACGAACCCGAAAGACGTTCGCTCAGTACCTTGCGTTGTTCCGTCAGGTCGAGTTTGTGCTCGAGCTCGGAAACCGACTTCTGGAACTGTTCGCGTCGTGCCGCGATGTCCGCTGCGATTTTCTGTCGCTCACTTGCCACTGGTTGTCCCCTTCCCCAAGTTTCGGAAATCTTTCGCAATCTGATCTACCGATTCGAAGGGGGTAAAGCCCTTGCGAATTGACGCGACACCGAGTGCGATAAATGCGATGCCCCCGACCAGTGCTCCCGCCCCGACCGTGAGGGCGGCAGCCCATGCCGGCATGAACTCCGCCAAGCCGAGAATGAGGGCTACCACAAGCATCGTCAGGAACATGGACACCAGTGTCACCCCCAGTGTCACCCAGCCGATGCCGATTCCGGCAGCGCGTAACTTGCCCGCAAATTCAGATTGCAGCAAGCGTATTTCGGCCCGAACCAAATCACTGAGCTCGCGGGGTAAATCAGCTACCAACCGAAAAAAGCCCCGCGTTTTCGAGTCTTTCGCCATAAGTGGTTACTTCTTCGCGTTATTGGTGGGTGCTGATGGGGTCGTCTTCTTTGACACGGGCTTGGCCGCCGGCTTTCGTGCCGGAGTTGCGGATTTTGCGGGGGCCTTGCCAGATCGGGCGGCTTCGACGCGCTGTGCAATTTTCTTGACGTTCTCTGTTACCGCCGACGCAACCTCGGGCGCGTTCTCTTTGACGAACTCGGTCGCGGCGTTCACTTGCTCTTGCACTCGAGGGTCGTTCCACACCTTGAGTGCGGCGCTCTTCATCTGGTTGTAGCGAGCACGTCCGTCGCGAGTGCCGAGGACGTAGCCAATACCGAGACCAAGTACCAAAAGAATCTTTCCACGCACTACGAACCTCCTTGTATGCCTGTGAGACTACATAGCCTAACCCCGATTAGCGACAGCGAAAACCGAATGAGCGTCGTGTTTCTGCGGAGAGACCCGAGTGTTACCAAATCGTCACGCGCTCGGCTGGGTCGAGCCACATCGGATCAGCGGACGTCACGCCGAAGGTCTCGTGGAAGACGTCCAGATTCCTGACAATCTGGTTGCAGCGGAACTCGGGCGGAGAGTGGGGGTCGATCGCCAGAAGCCTCAGGGCCTCTTCGTCGCGAGCGGATTGCCGCCATGCCTGCGCCCACGACAGAAAGAATCGTTCCGCACCGGTCATTCCATCGACCACAGGTGGTGCGTCACCGCTCAACGACAGCAGGTACGACTTCCAGGCGATGCTCAGCCCACCGAGATCGCCGATGTTTTCGCCGATTGTTAACTCTCCGTTGACCGTGTGACCCGGAAGTGCCCGAGGTTCGAGTGTGTTGTACTGGTCGATAAGCGCCTTGGTGCGTTCCGTGAAACGCTCGCGGTCGACGTCGCTCCACCAGTTCGACAATCGCCCGTCCCCGTCAAATTCACTTCCCTGGTCGTCAAAACCGTGACCGAGTTCGTGCCCGATGACCGCACCGATCGCACCATAGTTTGCGGCGGCGTCCCGCTCGGCGACGAAGAACGGGTACTGGAGAATTGCCGCAGGGAAGACAATTTCGTTGAAGCCGGGGTTGTAGTAGGCGTTCACCGTTTGTGGCAACATGAACCATTCGTCACGGTCGAGCGGCTTTCCCACCTTGCCCGTTTCGCGCGCAAAGTCGAACCGCGCGATCGTGAACACGTTTCCGACGAGGTCGTCGGCAGCAACGTGAACGGCCGAATAATCACGCCAGCGAACCGGATAGCCAATCTTGGGGGTGAATTTATCAAGCTTCTCGAGTGCACGTGTCTTCGTCTCGTCACTCATCCATTCGAGATTCGAGATTGATTGGCGGTACGCCTCAATCAGATTTGCGATGAGCAAATCCATTTGGGTTTTCGCCGCGGGTGGAAAGTGTCGCTCGACATAGAGCTTTCCGACCGCTTCGCCGAGTCCGCCTTCCACAAATCCGACGCCGCGCTTCCAGCGGTCCCGAAGCTGGGGAGTGCCCGACAGGGTCGTGCCGTAGAACGCAAAGTTCTCGTCGACGAAATCCGCGGACAGGTAAGGAGCGAGTCCGTGGATGACCTGCCAGCGCAACCAGTCGGCGAGCGATTCGAGGTCCGACGACTCGAGGATTGCGCGAGCACCTTCGACAAAAGAAGGCTCACGGACCACAACTTCAGCAAAGACGTTGTCCGCAACTCCGAGGGCGTCGCGCCAGGGCGTGGCCACCGACCCGAGTGACGTCGCGAACTCGTCCCAGCCCACCAGGTTGTAGGTGGCGTGCGTGTCGCGCGTCTTCACGTTGTCCCAGTGTGCGGCCGCAAACTTCTCTTCGATGGAATAGACCCGCGCTGCGCGGTCAGCCGCATCCGACAAACCCGCGATCGCGAACATTCGTTCCAGGTGACCTCGATACGCATCACGAATCGAGGCGAAGGTGTCTTCGCGAAAATACGATTCGTCTGGCAGGCCAATTCCGCTCTGCTCGAGGAAAACGAGGTACCGCTCAGGGTCATCAGGGTCGTTGTCGACCCACATCGACAGGAACGAACCGATTCCGTCTCGTTCGAATTCACCGAGCGCCGACATGAACTCCGCAAGGCTTGCCACGCCTTCGATTCGATTCAGAAGTGGCTTCAGGGGCGAAGCGCCGAGCGCGTTCACGGCGTCGACATTCATAAAACTCGTGTACAGGTCGCCGACCTTGCGGGCTTCGGTGCCCTCGGCGGCCGCCTGACACTCCTCGATAATCTCGCGAACGGCTTTCTCGGCCTCTTCGGCAAGAACGTGGAACGACCCGTACCGGGCGCGATCCTCGGGAATTGGCGTCCGCTCAATCCAGCGTTCGTTGATGTGTCGGTACAAATCGTCCGCGGGACGAATCGCGTCGTCGCGTTCGTCAATTTCAATTCCAGACTTTGCCATAGTCACTCCTGTAAATGGGTGTCGTTAGTTGAGCAGACCGAACTGTTCGGCTTTTTTCGTTGGTCCTGCAACCAGGATTTCGTCGGTGTCCTCAAGAACCGTGTTGCTGTCGGCGTTGACCCATTCGCCGTCTCCGCGTTTGACCGCCATGACCGTCACACCGAAGCGCTTGCGGATTTCCGTATCACCGAGTCGCTCCCCGATGATGTGTGCGTTCGGAGTCGTCTTGATTATGGCGTAGTTCGAATCGACCTCGATGAAGTCGGCCGAGCCCTTCACCTGGTGGGCAACGCGCCGTCCCATATCGTTCTCCGGGTAGACGACGTGGTGAACACCCACCCGCTCCAGAATTTCTCCCTGTTCCCTAGACGTGGCTTTCGCCCAAATCTCTTTGACCCCGATTTTGGTGAGGTACGCGGCGGTCAGGATGCTCGCGAGAATGTCGGACCCGATCGCAACGACACAGACATCAAATTCCTGAACCTTCAGTTGCTCGAGTGCGTCATTGACTCCGGGGTCAACGCGCACCACTTTCGTCAACAATCCGTTGTGGCGTTGGACGCGGTCTTCGTCGGTCTCGATTCCCAACACCTCGATGCCGATCTCGACCAGTTCGATTGCTAAGGCGCTGCCAAAACGACCGAGTCCAAACACGGCGACGTTTCGGACGGTTTTTCGGGGACCCGTTGTGATGCGCTTAACCAAGGATTGGCCTCTCTTTCGGGAATTCGTACAGTTTAGGGCGGTCAGACAGGACGAGGGCTGTGCTCAATGCCAGCGGACCGAGCCGGCCGATGATCATGAGCAAAATGAGATTAATAAGCGCGGGGTCGGGCAGATTCTCGGTGATTCCGGTGGACAACCCGACCGTTCCGAATGCGCTGATGACCTCGAGGATAATTCGATCGGTCGTTTCGTTAGTCGTCAACTGCATGAGGATTGTCGAGAAGGCGATGTAGGCGACCGCGAGAAGAGCAATCGTGATGGCTTGGCGATGTACCGATCGAGAAAGTCGCTTCCCGAAAATGTTGACGGCCGAATCGCCCTTGAGTTCCGTCCAGACAATGAACGCAAGGACAGCAAATGTCGTCACCTTGATACCCCCGGCTGTTCCCGCCGGGCCGGCACCGATGAACATGAGGGCGTCGACTCCCAACCAGGTTTCGGGATTCATCGCGCCGATGTCAACCGAGTTGAACCCTGCGGTGCGGGTCTGAACTGATTGGAAGAATGCTGCGAGGATTTTGGACCCGGGGTCGAGCAACCCGAGGGTGTCAGGATTTGACCATTCCAACACCGCGATAAAGACCGTTCCCGCCACGAGAAGGACGAGCGTCATGAACATGACGATGTTAAAGTTCATCGTCCATCGACGCGGCGCCCACCCGACGCGGCGGAGTTCCATGATGACGGGGAAACCGAGACCGCCGAGGATAACGAGAGCACAGACCGTGAGTGAGATGACGGGATCGGAAACGAATCCCATCATGTTGTCCGAATACAGAGCAAAACCCGCGTTGTTGAACGACGAGACGGCGTGGAAGGTCCCCATCCACAGCGACTTGAGCACGTCATAGTCGTAGGCGATGCTGAACCACGTCGACATGATCAGGGCACCGATGACCTCGATGAACAACACCATTCGGACAATTCTGAGGATGGTCGACTTCAATGTCGCGTCGGCGGGCTGTGCACGAAATTCAGTTGAAATCAGGTCGGCGCCACCGGTTGATAATCGGCGAAAGATTGCGATGGCGACGAATCCTGAGACCACCATGATTCCCAAGCCACCCAGTTGGATAAGGGACATCAACACAACCTTGCCGAAATCAGACAGAACAGTCGAAATATCGAAAACGGAAAGTCCCGTGACACACACCGCGCTCGTCGCGGTGAAAAATGCGTCGATGAACGAAATGGGCTCACGCGTCGACGAAATGGGGAGCGCGAGCAGCATGGCCCCGATCGTGATGAGGACCAGATAGCCAATGACGGTGGCTTGAGTGGGGTGGATCCGAAAACGGCGGCGCGAGCGAGCGCGCAACGTCTGATCGGAATCCACAACGCTAGATTACGCCCCTAGGCTGGAAACGTGAGATTGGTCGTCGCAACCTGTTCGGTGGATTACGCCGGTCGCCTCACAGCGCACCTGCCGTTGGCGACCCGCACACTGATGCTGAAGGGCGACGGAAGCGTTCTCATCCACTCGGACGGCGGCTCGTACAAGCCCCTCAATTGGATGAGCCCACCGTGCGTCATCGATTTCTCGAAACCCGACGACGACCTCGCCGCGGCGGGGGTAATCGAGATATGGCGAGTAACGCACGCGAAAACCGCGGATATGCTCGTCATCTCGATTTTCAACATCCACCACGATTCGACGCACGAATTGGGTGAAGACCCGGGTCTCATCAAAGACGGGGTCGAGGCCCACCTGCAGCGCCTCTCTGCCGAGCAGATCGCGGTGTACGGAGAGGGTTTCAGCCTGATTCGGCGCGAATTCCCGACCGCGATCGGTCCCGTCGATATCCTCGCGCGGGACGCGAACAATGCGGTCGTTGCGATTGAAATCAAACGCCGTGGTGATATCGATGGCGTTGAACAATTGACGAGGTACCTCGAACTCCTGAATCGCGACCCAACCTTGGCCCCTGTTACAGGAATATTTGCCGCCCAGGAAATCAAACCGCAGGCGCGCACTCTCGCCGAAGACCGTGGAATTCGTTGCGTTGTTCTCGACCTCGAGGAATTGCGCGGCGGCGAGACCGACCACGACAGGCTGTTCTGATGACCTATACCGCTGTCCTGTTCGACCTCGACGGGACCATCGTTGATTCCGCTCCCGGAATCTTTCACTGTTTTGAACACACGTTTCGCATGCTGCACCGCGACGCGCCCAGTCGCGAGGCCATGCGCCCCTTCCTCGGCCCGCCGCTCACGACGACGTTCGGCGACACACTCGGCATGTCCGGCGATGAACTTGAACGAGCAATCGCGATCTATCGCGCAGAATACGCCGCGGGCGGGGCTATCACAGCAGACCTTTTCCCCGGCGTGATAGATGTTGTCCGAGCGGTTCGAGCCGCGGGAATCCCCGTCGCGTTGGCGACATCAAAGGTAGAAACCGGAGTTCGCATGGTCTTGCGGCACTTCGAACTCGAGGACGATTTCGATGTGCTGGGTACTGCGTCGGACGACGACGTTCGATCGGCGAAAGCGGACGTCGTTCGCTTCGCCCTCGATGCTCTCGACGAGGCAGGTGCCGACATTTCGCGCGTCGTACTAGTGGGTGATCGAATTCACGACGTCGAGGGTGCGGCCATCCACGGCGTCGACAGCGTGCTGGTGCAGTGGGGTTATGGAAGCGAAGACGAATGGTCGGAGGCCACCGCGACGGTCTCGACCGTGGCCGGCTTGCGCGATTTCCTCGGGGTTTAGCTGGTTCGGAAGGTCGCTAGTCGCGCCGAGTTGAGCACGACAAACACCGACGAAAACGCCATGGCGAGTCCCGCGACAGCCGGTCCCATGACTCCCGCAAGGGCGATGGGGATTGCAATCGCGTTATAGCCGAACGCCCAGACAAGGTTTCCACGAATCGTTCCGAGCGTTGACCGAGACAGTCGGATGGCGTCGGCGACGCGGCGAAGGTCGGTCGAAACCAAAACGATGTCACTCGTTTCGATCGCAACGTCAGTGCCGTGGCCCATGGCAATGCCCAGGTCGGCTTGCGCGAGAGCGGCCGCGTCATTGATTCCGTCACCCACCATCGCCACGACCTCCCCACGTTGTTGAAGTCGTGCAATGAGGTCGCGCTTGTCGGCCGGATTCATGGCTCCGTAGAACTCGTCAATACCGACTTCGTGCGCGACCACTTCAGCGACCGCCGCGTTGTCGCCCGAGGCCATGACGGTTCGAATTCCCAGTTTTGATAGCGCTCTAATCGCCACCGAAGCACTGGGCTTGATCACGTCACTGATTGCAATGAGGCCCACGACCCTGTCGCCGTGCGCGACGGCAACAAGGGACCGCCCCGCCGAAGTCCAGTCAGCAGCCGCGGCGACAATCGACGTCGGTACGGCATGTGAGGTTTCAGCAAGCCACTCCAGCGACCCGGCCCGAATAACGGTTGTGCCCAGAGTTCCCGTCACTCCACGCCCGGGTTCCGCCACTATTCCGCGAGCTACGTCGCCCATGACTCCACGAGTGGTGGCCTCGGCGACGACCGCCCGGGCCAGCGGGTGATCGGTGCCCATCTCGACACGCGCTGCTTCCCCGAGAACCGTGTCCGCCGAAACTCCGTCGCCCAACACATCAACCACCGAGGGGTGGCCGCTCGTTAGCGTTCCAGTTTTATCCACCACGACGGTCGTGACGCGACGCGTGCTTTCGAGCACGTCGGTGCCACGAATGATGATTCCGCTGCGCGCTCCGCGTCCGGTCCCGGCGAGAAGTGCCATCGGTGTCGCCAGCCCCAGTGCACACGGACAGGCTACGACGAGCGTTGCCGCGGCGATAGAGACCGCGTGTGTCGCATCCCCCGTAATGGCAAACCACACAATTCCGCCGGCGACGGCCGCCACGATCACGAGCGGGACGAACACCGCCGAAATTCGGTCGACCAGTTTTTGGACAGGGGCTTTGCCCGCTTGGGCTTCTTCGACCATTTGGGTAAGCCGAGCGAGTTCGGTGCCGGCACCGACCGCGGTGGCTTCGACGACAAGTCGTCCCCCAGCATTGATTGTGCCGCCGATGAGCGTCGAACCGACTCCAACGGGAACAGGAACGCTCTCACCCGTCACGGCACTTGCGTCGATTGCGGATTGTCCTTCGATGATTCGTCCGTCCGTCGGCACAATCCCGCCGGCCAGGACGACGAATGTGTCGCCTTTCTGCACGGCACCGGCCGGGACCGTCACTTCACGACCGTCGATGAGGAGAATTGCCTGCTTGGCGGCAGTGTTGAGCAACGCGGTGAGCGACATTTTCGCCGCTCGTTTAGAGGACGATTCCAAAAGGCGTCCCAGCAAGACAAACGCGGTTACCACCGCGGCCGACTCAAAATAGAGGGAGTGGGGGCTGTAGCCAAACAGCGCCAGGTCCATGCGCATTCCGATCATGCCCGCCATCGTGAAGAACAGGGCATACATCGACCACAGGTACGCCACCGCAACCCCGAGCGAAACGAGGGTGTCCATCGTCGTTGCGCCGTGGCGCGCGTTGCGGATCGCTGCTCGGTGGAACGGCCACGCCCCCCAGGTCACGATCGGCGTGGTGAGGGCGGCGGCCACCCACTGGAATCCGTCGAATTGCCAGGCGGGAATCATCGACATGAGAAATACTGGAGTCGCGAGCGCCAACGAGACGATGACCCGAGCCGTAAGCACGGGGTCGACGGGTGCTTCTGTTTCGCGCTGCTCGCGATCGATCACGCGCGCGCCGTAGCCGACCTTCGTGATGGCTGCGATGAGGACGGTCGCGTCCGTCACGCCATCAATCTCGACCGACGCACGTTCAGTCGCAAAGTTCACTGTCGCGATGACTCCAGGGACGGCCGCGAGCGCGCCTTCAATCCGCCCGGCGCACGTCGCACAGGTCATGCCCTCCAACGCCAGATCGACGTGGGTGGTGGACATTAGTGGACGAGTTCGTATCCGGCTTCGACGATCGCCTTGTCAAGAGCCACAGCGTCGACGGCGGCATCGCTCTCGACGTGCAGAGTCGATTGGCCGTTTGCCACGAGGTCGATCGAGACCCCCGTTACTCCCGGCACGAGTGCCGCTGCTCGTGACACTGTCATCACGCAGTGGTTACAGGTCAACCCGGTGACCCCGAAATCTGTGGTGCTCATGTTGTTGTCCTTTCCCTACCTCGTGAAACACCCGTTGGCTACTGATTATTCCGAAGCGCTCGCAATCGACGTTCTTTAGTGGTGCGCAAGAGGGGACTTGAACCCCTACGCCCTTACGGACACTGGCACCTGAAGCCAGCGCGTCTGCCATTCCGCCACTTGCGCGCGTCCGCAGACGTGCTCCGTAAGGCTATCACGGCAAGCGCCGGCCAATCCCGCGAGGTGCAGGGGCGTGACACCCACCACGGTTAGAATTGGGGCGACCGTGGAGGGGGAACCGTGGGCTTATTGGACAACGTTGAACGTGGTCTTGAGCGACTCGTCAGCGGCGCTTTCGCAAAGTCTTTTCGGGGTGGTGTTCAGCCGATCGAAATCATCGCCGCGCTCAAGAGAGAGATTGATTCACACGCGGTCGTTGTCCAGCGTGACCGCATCCTCGCTCCTCACGCCTACACGGTCGGCCTCAATTCCGAGGACTTTGAGCCGCTCAACGCTCACGGCACCATTCTGATTGGGGAATTGACCGACGGAGTCCGGGCCTATGCGACCCGTCAGCGATATAGCTTTACCGCCCCCGTGTCCATCACGATTGTCGCCGCGTCGGACATCGCGCGCGGCGTCATCAAGGTCGCGTCGCAAGCGCTCGACGCGGTGTCTGAATGGCACCCAGCGCTCGAAATCAATGGCGAAACGATTCACCTGAGCGGCCCCGAAATCATCATCGGCCGAGGTTCGACGGCCACGGTGGTAATCAGCGACAGCGGCGCATCGCGTCACCACGCTCGTATCCTGTGGGGCGGCAAAATCGCGGGTCTCGAAGACATGCAATCGACAAATGGAACCAAACTCAATGGAACTCGGGTGACGTCATCGCCCCTCGATCAGGGTGACATCATTCAGATTGGCGCAACACAACTGGTCTTCCGGATACTTCCGGGGGTTTCGGCGTGAGTGAGCTGACCCTTTTCGTGCTCCGCTTCGGTTTCCTCGGGTTGATGTGGGTTTTCGTCTTCGCCATTGTGTTCGCGTTGCGTAGTGATCTGTTCCGCCACTACGTTCGCCGAGACGATCGGCCACAGGGCGACATCACCCATAACCCCGGCGCCGAGTCGTCACCATTCCTTCCTCCTGTTGCAACCACGTCGACATCGAGCCCGGCACAGAAACTCGTGATTGTCGCGGGCGCACGCGAAGGGCTTGAAATTCCGCTCGAGTCAGACAAGCTCACTATCGGTCGCAGCGCACAATCGGGTCTCGTCATCCGCGACGAATATACGTCGACCAACCACGCGCGCTTGCAATTGTGGAACGGTGACTGGGTTATTCAAGATCTGGGCTCCACCAACGGCACATTTGTCGATAACCAGCGCGTGAGCGTCCCCACTCCCGTCCCGATGTATGCCCCCGTGTCCGTCGGCTCGACCATTTTTGAACTGAGGCCATAGTGGACGCCCGCGTCCTCTCGGTGGCGAGCAGTCACATCGGGCGAGTCCGAGCAAGCAATCAGGACTCGGGTTACGCCGGTACCCATCTCTTTCTTGTCGCCGACGGGATGGGTGGTCACGCGGGTGGCGACGTCGCAAGTTCGCTCGCGACCCAAGCCGTCACCGCCGTCGCCGATGAACGCTTTGAATCGATCGAAATCGCTCAACAGCGTCTCGTGGAATCGGTGAAGAACAGTGCCGCCGAACTCATCGAGGCGGTGCGCGAACACCCCGACCTCTCCGGCATGGGAACGACGGTAAGCGCGCTTCTTCGCCACAACCACCAGGTTGTCATTGCGCACATCGGCGATTCGCGCATTTATCGCCTGCGCGGTGGAGTCCTCGAACAAATCACGACCGACCACACGTTTGTGCAGAAGCTGGTGGAAACGGGCCGCATTACGCCCGAGGAAGCGTTGGTGCACCCGCGTCGCAACGTTCTCATGCGAGTTTTAGGCGATGTCGCGGGGAGTGTTGACGTCGATACCGCGGTTCTCGACACCGAACCCGGCGATCGCTGGATGTTGTGCTCCGACGGTTTGTGCGGCTATGCAACCGAAAATGCCATCGCCAACGTTCTTAAATCCGAACCGGATGCAGCCAAAGCCGCCGGCAAGCTCATCAACCTTGCTCTCGAAAGGGGTGCGCCCGACAACGTGACGGTGGTGATTGCAGGCGTCAACGAGACCAATATGAGCGCCACCGCCAAACCGATGCTCGTCGGAGCAGCCTCGCAGCCGCTCATCTTTGACGCAATCACCCAGCGCCTTCCAAAAATTGCATCGCGAATCTTTTATCCCGTTGCAACCTCGGAGGAAGAGGAATACTTCGAAACAGCCGACTATCTCGACACACTCATTGCCGAGGACAAACGGCGCGCGGCAAAACGTCGAATGCGGTGGTCACTTTATCTCACCAGTGCCCTCGCCGCTCTCGCGCTCATCGGCATCTACGGTTACGTCTGGACCCAATCGCAGTTCTTCGTTGGATCCGACGAAGACAGCGTCGTAATCTACCGCGGCGTCAACGCCGACATTGGTTCAGTTCCCCTCAACACGGTCGTGCGCGATACCAACATCCCCTTAGCGTCGCTCTCGCAGTTTCTCCGAACGTCCGTCGAACTCACCATCCCCAAGTCGAGCCTGGAAGAAGCCCTGCTGGTTGTCGAAAGGATTGAGAATGTCACTCAGTCCCAATAACACCGAGTATTCGACGATCACCGAGCAGTTGATGCTGCGCCTCAAGGTGCCCACCAAGTTGCGCAACCTCGAGGCCACTCTCATCATCTTCGCGATGATTGTGACGTCGGCTGCGCTCGCGCTCGTCGACCTCGGTGCGACAGGAAAACTGAATCCTCCCATTATCGGTCTGAGCCTGGGACTGGGTGCGATTGTGCTTGCTATGCACGTGGCACAACGATTCGTCGCCCGTGATGCAGACCCGCTCATCTTGCCCATCGTGACTCTTCTCAACGGGCTCGGAATTGCCATGATCTACCGCCTCGACCTTTCCGCTGGACTCACGGGGTGGCAGGCCAACGCGACTCGGCAGATGGTCTGGACCGCAATCGCCATTGTCGTGGCGATAGTCGTCATCATCGTCGTCCGGAACCACCGAGTATTGCAGCGCTATCGCTACGTCTGGATGCTCATCGGCGTCGGTCTTTTGCTGCTCCCGCTCGTCCCCCTCATCGGCACGACCATCAACGGCGCGCGGTTGTGGGTCAACCTCGGTTTCGTAACCTTCCAGCCGGGCGAAATCGGCAAAATCGCGCTAGCGCTTTTCTTTGCCGGTTATCTCGTAACCGCGCGCGACTCCCTGTCGGTGGTGGGAACGCGGATGTTTGGGGTGACGTGGCCTCGAATCAAGGACCTCGGCCCGATCGTTGTTGTCTGGGTAATTGCAATGCTCGTATTGATATTCCAGCGCGACCTCGGAACATCCCTTTTGTACTTCGGACTTTTCCTCGTCCTGATGTACGTCGCAACGGGTCGTGCTATCTGGTTCGTTGTGGGCGGTGGTCTTTTCGGAACAGGTGCCCTCGTCGCGAGCCAATTCCTCACCTACGTTCAGGGTCGCTTCGCGGCGTGGCTCGATTCGTTCAACCAAGCGAATTACGACGCTGTGGGTGGTTCCTATCAGCTCGTCCAAGGACTGTTCGGGTTTGCGTCCGGCGGAATCGTGGGAACCGGGCTTGGCGCCGGTCACCCTGGAATCGTCCCCCTCGCCGAATCGGACTACATCATGGCGAGCCTTGGTGAAGAACTCGGACTCATCGGCGTCTTCGCGATTTTGACGTTGTTCATGCTTTTTGTCGCGCGAGGAATTCGAATCGGAGTCAATGGTTCGGATGATTTCGGCCGGTTGCTCGCGGTCGGCCTCACTTTTGTCATCGCACTACAGGTTTTTATCGTGGTGGGCGGGGTCACCCGAGTAATCCCGGTGACAGGACTCACAACACCGTTCCTCGCTGCTGGCGGGTCGTCACTCGTGGCGAACTGGATTATCGTCGCGCTACTCCTGCGTCTCAGTGACACTGTTCGTCACCAACGAGAAGAGTCGGTGGGAACATGATCAAGGAGCTGAATCGCGTCAGCCTCGGAATCGGAGTGCTTTTCGGTGCTCTTTTCGTATCGGCAACCGTAATCCAGGTTTTTCAGGTAGACAACCTTCGAGTAGACCCCCGAAACGTGCGCACGCTTTACGACTCCTACGCGACCGAACGAGGCTCGATTCTCGTCGGTTCTACCCTTATCGCTGAGTCCGTTCCCGGCGACGACGTTTACCGCTACCAACGCACCTATCACGGTGGAGGCCTGTACGCCCCGATCACCGGGTATTACACGATCAATCAGGGAATCAGCGGACTTGAGTTTGCGATGAACGACAAACTCAGTGGGCAATCAAACTCGCAGTTCTTTGACCAAGTCATAGCCCTCGTCTCGGGCACAGACCCGCGAGGGGCGTCGGTCAAACTCACGGTTAATGCTGCCGTTCAACAAGCCGCTCGTGACGCACTGGGCGAACTCACGGGTGCCGCGATCGCCATTGAACCGTCGACCGGGCGAATCCTCGCACTCGTCAGCACACCGTCGTTTGACCCGAATGATTTGGCGTCCCATAACAGCGAGTCGGTTCTATCGAACTACACGAGTCTCGTGAATTCGGGGTCCCAGCCGCTTATTAACCGAGCAATCACGGGTGACCTGTACCACCCCGGATCGGTCTTCAAACTAGTTGTCGCCGCCGCCGCTCTCGATTCGGGCATCATGTCGGAACGGTCAAAAGTTCCCAACCCAGTGCGGCTGAAGTTACCCCTGAGTGACTCCTCGATTAGTAACTGGAGCGGAGATTCCTGTGGCCCCGGGGAGTCGGTGACAATCGCGACAGCGCTGAGGTTGTCGTGCAACATTCCGTTTGCCGAGATTGGTGCTCAAGTCGGCGAAGCCCGAATTCATGATTACGCCCAAGCATTCGGATTCGGTGCAACGGTCGAGATTCCGATGGCCGTCACTCCCTCCACATTCCCATCGGGAATGGATGAGGCGCAATTGATGCTGTCTGCGTTCGGACAGTTCGATGTCCGTGTCACTCCGATGCAAATCGTGATGATCAGTTCCGCGATTGCCAACGGCGGTATCCTCATGTCCCCCACGATTGTGGACTCGGTTCTTGCGCGCGATCTTTCGCCCCTCGCCCCATTCACTCCCGTTGAATACTCAACACCGATTGGGCCCGACACGGCGAGCCTTCTTCGCGACATGATGGTCGCCAGCGTGTCTGACGGGGTTGCCAGCGGCGCACGAATCCGCGGAGTGTCTGTCGCCGGAAAGACTGGTACTGCGGAAAACGGCGAGGGCCAGCCGTACACGCTCTGGTTCACCGGCTTTGCGCCAGCCGAAAACCCGCGCGTCGCTGTCGTCGTCGTCATCGAAAACGGTGGGGGCGTCGGTCAATCCGCCAGTGGAAACTCGCTCGTCGCGCCCATCGCCCGAAAAATTATGGAGGCGGTGTTGGCTCAATGAGACCTCAAATTGGACACGTCTTCGGTGGAAGATACGAATTGAAGGCCCGCCTCGCTATCGGAGGAATGGGTGAGGTCTGGCAAGCGGTAGATAAGGTCATTGAACGCCAGGTCGCGATCAAAATTCTCAAGGAAGAATACCTGGGCGACAAAGCGTTCCGGGAGCGGTTTCGAGCGGAGGCCCGCCACGCTGCGCTGGTCAATCACGAGGGAATCGCGAGCGTTTACGATTTTGGTGAAGAAGAGGGAAGCGCTTACCTCGTCATGGAACTCGTGCCCGGTGAAGCCTTGTCAACGATTATCGAGCGAGAACGGTTTCTGTCCGCGGAGCGAGTTCTCGACATCGTCGCCCAAACTGCATCGGCTCTTTACGCTGCGCACCAGGCCGGGCTGGTTCACCGGGATGTGAAACCCGGAAATCTGTTGATCACCCCCGACGGACGGGTCAAAATCACCGATTTTGGCATTGCGCGGGCCGTTGATCAGGTCCCCTTGACGGCGACCGGACAGGTGATGGGTACGGTTCAGTATTTGTCGCCAGAGCAGGCGTCGGGAAAATCCGCGACCGCCCTCACCGACATCTACTCGCTCGGGATTGTGGCTTATGAGGCACTGGCTGGCAAGCGGCCGTTTACCGGCGAATCCCAGGTTGCGATTGCGATGGCACACATCAAAACCCCGCCGCCCCCGCTGCCCGAAACTGTTCCGCTGGCCGTCCGAAATCTGATTCTTGCGTGTCTCGCCAAAAAGCCGGAACGCCGACCGACGTCGGCACGCCAACTCGCGCGCGCCGCTATTGCGATCACGAGAGGTCGCGTGGGTGAGGCGTTAGCGCTCGTTCCCGCTGTCGACGATGAACCGCACGACATGACGGAAGACACCTCAACGCGCATCTTGCCCGTGTCTGTTTCGGCGAGCGACACTGCTCCTCCCCGGCGATTCGCGCGCTTACCCCGAACGTGGCCCCTTGTCGGCCTCGTCGTCGCACTTGCGGTCCTCTTGATTGGAATAGTTGCTGCTCTGGTGTTCAGACCAACAGAGACCGCGCCGATCCCGAGTCCGTCGCCAACAGGCTCGTCAGTCCCGACTCCTACCCCGACTCCTACCCCGACCGACCCATTATCTGGAAACGTGGTCATCACCGAGGATGAATTCATCGGCCTGACAATCAACCAAGTGAACGAGAAGCTCGACGGTATGGGTCTTCGACTCGACGCCGTGACCGGTAACATCGCGACGTCTCTCGATCTGGTCGGAACGGCCTACCGTGTCAATCCTGAAGGAAGCGTCCCGCCGAACACGCTCATCGCGGTCTACTTTTTCGATACGATCCCGACGCCAACGTCTCCCGGGGCCCTGACCGTGAGCGCGGGTCCGTACACCGCGGGATCAGCAATCACTATCTCGTGGCCAGCGTATCGCGAATGTCCTGCGGATTTTGACCTCGATTCCTATGAATTCACTGTCAACGGTGGTTCATTCGCGAACGTCAGCACCTTCGGGCCACGGACCACTGCAGCCGATCTCGTCATTGACGACAACACCACCGAAATTCGCGTGTCGTATATCGTCCGCTGTGGAAACCTCGCGTCAAATCCGTCTGAGGATCTGGTGATCCCCGTTGAGTGACAATTCACAATCCCGAGCAATCGGATTGGATTCCATTCTGAATTCCGGGTTCCTCTTCGGGAATCGCTATCGTCCCGAGGCGTTGATTGGGCGCGGCGGAATGGCCAACGTTTACGTCGGTACCGACACACGATTAAGGCGACGAGTCGCGATAAAGACGCTGCGGCCCGAGGTGGCGGTCGATACAGATTCTCGCAAACGATTCCAGCGCGAAGCTCACTCGGTGAGTGCAATGGGACATCCGAACATCGTTCGTGTGTATGACGCAGGCGAGCAGATAATCCCCGATGTGTCTGCGGAAACTCCCATTCCATTTATCGTCATGGAGTACATCGATGGCAAAATCCTTCGACGACTCATGGATGCGGGTGCGTTCGAACCGAAGGTTGCGGTGCACATCGCGCTAGGAATTCTCGACGCGCTCGATGAGTCCCATCGATCGGGAATCATTCACCGGGACATCAAGCCAGGAAACGTCATGATTACCCATTCGGGGCTCGTTAAAGTGTGTGACTTTGGCATCGCGCAAGCCGTCGAGGATCCGACGAATGACCCCTCGGCGATTGTCGGCACGGCTCAGTACTTCTCTCCCGAACAAGCAAAAGGTGACATCATTGACGGTCGCAGCGACCTGTACTCTACGGCCGTCGTGCTTTTCGAAATGGTCACCGGTGCCCCGCTGTTCACCGGAGACACATCGGTGTCGATTGCGTTCCAGCATGTAACCCAAACAGCTCCTCGAGCGCGCAGTCGGCGCCCTGAGTTGTCACCAGAGCTGGACATGGTCATCGCTAAAGGTCTGGAGAAAGATCGCAACGCTCGATATCGGACCGCGGGCGAGTTTGCCATGGCTTTGAGGTCCGTATCGAATCTGGTTGGCGGGGGCCGTGCAGATCGTGCAACCAGACCACCCGAAACTCCGCCGATTCCCGTTTCGAGCATCGCAACGGGTGGGCCAGGGCTGCCTGGGGATTCGCAATTCGCCGTAGAATCAGGGTTGAGCAACAACGCCAAGCCAAACGGAACAGACATGGATCTCAACGACCTTCGCCCACTTCTCAACAGCGACACGCCCCCGAAGGCAAATGTCGTCCGATCGGCGCTTCTCGGTGCTGCTGGACTTTTGGTCATTGCCTCGGTGATTGTGGGAATGATGTACTGGGTGCTCACCTTGAACTCAGGCAACACCATTGGGTCTCTCGCCGTCGCGATGCCCGATGTGACGGCAGAATCGTTCGAGACGGCCGAGTCTGAATTGACAGCTCTGGGCCTCGCCGTCGTCCGACGTGTTGAGGTAAGCGAAACCGTCCCCAAAGGGACTGTCATTTCCACATCGCCCGAAGCCGGCGTGAATCTTGCTTTAGGAGAGATTGTGACAGTTGTTGAGTCCTCCGGCAAACCAGTCAGCGCAGTTCCGTCCATCGATTTCATGACAATAGCGGATGCGACGGCAGCGCTCGAAGGAGCTGGCTTTACCGTTGGGACGGTTACACCGGGCTATTCCCCAAACGCTGTAGTCGGCGCTGTAGTCGGCAGTGACCCAAAAGCAGGAACCAGACTTTCGGCTGACAGTGTCATTGACATCATCGTCTCTAACGGCAAAATCAGCATCCCCGATGTGGTGGGGATGAGCGTCGGTCAAGCAACGGGACTTCTCCAGGGGTCGTCCTTGCAGCTCGATGTGACCGTGGTCCCCGACACCTCTTGTGGCGGGCAGACTATCGGTTCGCAGTCGATCAAGGGTGAGGCCCCTCAGCGTTCGAAGATTTCGATTGTGTACTGCACGGGGTAACGGTTCAGGAGTTCATGAGCGGACTGAGTGTTCGCGCCAGGCGTGAGACGCCAACCATTCCAGTCGATTCGAGCCAGTTTCCGATCATCGTGTAGCCGCCCTCTGTCATTACCGACTCGGGGTGAAACTGGACACCCCACAGCGGTGCGGTGACGTGTTCGACAGCCATAATGACGCCACCTTCGGTCCGAGCGGTAATGCGGAGTTCTGCCGGCGTTGTGCCGTCCACGATGGCGAGAGAATGATATCTCGTTGCGCGAAACGGGCTCGGCACACCATCGAACATCACCGAATTTTCGTGCACCACCGCGCTGGTCTTGCCGTGCATCAATTCGTCGGCGTGCGTCACGACACCGCCCATTGCTTCGGCGATGGCCTGGTGACCGAGACACACTCCGAGCAAGGGGATGTTGTGGGCCAACGCATAGCGGATGATGGGGATCGACAATCCTGCATCTCCCGGTGTTCCCGGGCCAGGCGAGATGAGAATGCCATCAAAACCTTCGAGCCGCTGGGAAATTTCACCCTCGTCGAAGCCATCGTTTCGAATTACTACGATTTCTGCTCCGAGCTGCCGAATATACCCAGCGAGCGTGTAAACGAACGAGTCGTAATTATCTAGAACAAAGATTCTGGTCACTGACCCACCGTCGATTCGGATTGAATGAAGTTTTCCGCGACCCACGGGAAGACCCAGTCGACGCACAGTGACAGAATTACGATGCCGAGAACGACGGCCTCAATAACTTTTAGCCAACGTGGTCCTGGAAGGACTCGCCACAGTGCAGAGTACATGTTCAGTCGGTTCCCTTCGGCGTGTTTGCGGCACGATTACCATGCTCTTTGACGCTACCGTCTCTGATTGTGGATTTCACCGCTCACTGGCGACTTCCGAGGGAGTGCCCCTCTCGCGAGGCACGAACGATTCAAAGATTGAGTACGCGACGAATCGTTCTGAAATCGTCCCTTTCGGGTGGCAGGTAGTCAAGGTGAGTATTCGCTCCTCCGCGACAATTGTCAGCCTGGGTACATCGTTGAGCACCGTCAAATCACCCGCGTAGACGAATTCCATATTACGAAATCGATAGACGTACCAGCCTTCTTTCGTCTCGATGTAGATTCGGTCACCGATACGAAGTTGGTCAATCTGCCCGAACGATGCACCGAAGGTGCCGCGGTGCGCGGCGAGGGCAAAGTTTCCCAGCGCGCCAAGCGCTGAGGTTGACGAGTAATGGCCGACACCCGCGGTGTAGTCATTGAGAACGGTCTTCAGATCAACGGATTCTTCGATGGTCCTTTCGAAATGTTTACCGAATCGGGGGACCATCATTGTCGCAAACGATTCGCCCTGTTGCACCGGTTGAACGACTGGCGGATTCGGTGATCGGCCCGCTCCCTGCGAACTAGCGCTCTCTCGATCGAACTCGATGACTCGAGTTGCAGGTATATCCCAGGATTCGGAGAGAGACGTAGCTGCTGCGTCCTGTTGGGCGCCCGCGACGAGATCGCCAAGCCAGCCGTACCACAGGTAGAAAAACAACACGATGACGCCGAGGGTGATGAGAACGTCACTCCCAATCTCACGTAAACGCGCAGCTTTGCGTTTCCGACGGAGCGCGCGACGAGAAGACATCTCGTTCAATTTTGACGCACCACGGCCGACAATTTCGGATTACAGGTTGTAATCGTGAGACTACTTTCGTGTGAATTGATCATGAGGGGGCACGTCCCCAAGTCTAACGACGGTTTCCGGGCGCAATCGGGTATCGGTATGCTGGTGCTATGGCAAAGAAAAATTTTGACGACGCCGTCCCTAGCAACAATTCGTCGCGCGCCGCTCAGGATGCACCCAACCCAGTTTGGTTCAAGCCCATAATGTTCGGCTTCATGCTTCTTGGCCTCGCGTGGATTTTGACGTTCTACGTGAGCGCCGGTCTGTTTCCGATTCCGTCTGTCGGCGCTCTCAATATTATTATCGGGTTTGGTTTGATGTTCATCGGATTCCTGATGACCACTCGTTGGCGCTAACCCCGAATTACAACAGTGTAATTATCCACTTTTGTGGATATCCCTGTGGGTAAGTTCCTTCAGCGTCGCGTTCGCCGCAGAAGCAGCGTTGTCACAAGTCCGCCGATTAAGCCGCCGATGTGGGCTTCCCAGGCAATACCGGGCACGATGAATCCGATTGCCAGGTTGAGTCCAAGGATGACGAGAAGCGACACGTTGTTGCCGCCAAATCCCCGATTGATGAGAAAAAGCGCAGCGAAGAGGCCGAAGACTCCCGCCGACGCGCCGACCGTCAACGATCCTGGGCTCAGGATCATGACGGCGAAGCAACCGCTGATAACCGACACTGTGAAGACGAGCAGGAATCGTGCCGACCCGATAACACGTTCGATCAGGTTGCCGAGAACCCACAGAGAGTATCCGTTAAACATGACGTGCATGATTCCACCGTGAATGAACGCGGACGTGATCAGTCGCCACGGTTCCGCCCACATCAACGGCGGGTAAAACCCAAAATAGTAAACGAGGGACTCGCCAAACACGAATTGGGCGAGGTAACCGAGCGCGATAGCGCCCAACAGCGCAAAGGTGGCCGGCGTTCTACTTCGTCGAATACTCGACCACAGTTGGTTGGTCACGAGACAGTGATGCTAGACATAACGACGGGCTCAATTGGCTGGTCGTTCGCCCCGGTCGCGACCGATTCGATGGCGGTCACAATTGCGCGGGACTCGTCATCCGAAACCTCGCCAAAAATCGTATGTTTTGCCTGCAACCACGGTGTTGGTGCAGTGGTAATAAAAAATTGCGATCCGTTCGTGCCGGGGCCAGAGTTAGCCATCGCCACGATAAAGGGTTGGCTGAAGTTGAGCTCAGGGTGAATCTCATCGCCAAACTGGTAGCCGGGGCCACCAAAACCCTTCCCGAGAGGATCTCCACCCTGAATCATGAAGCCCGGAATTATTCGGTGGAAAACTACACCGTTGTAGAGCGGCGTAGTCATTTTTTCCCCTGACTGGGGGTGCGTCCATTCCTTGGTTCCATTGGCGAGACCGACAAAGTTCTCGACCGTTTTCGGCGCGTGGTTGCCGAAAAGATTGATTCGGATATCCCCGTGATTGGTTTGGATTGTTGCGGTCTGTGTGTGAATTGACATGTGTCTATTCTGCCTCGTCTCGATGTGCGCTCGAGACACTGGTGAGTCATAATGTAGAGGTCGAAGGAGTAACAATGGCCCGGTCTTATTCGCGAGAACGCGCGATGCTTCGCGATACCGCAAACACTGCATTCGGTCGTCAGCGTGACGTTCTTGAGTCCGCGGGACGGTTACTTGGCGGTTTGAGTCGCCTTTCGGGCCGGAAGCTCATTCAGAAAACGCCGCTCGCGCCCAAGAAATCAGGGATCGCTGGATTTATCGCCACCGGGCTTGCGGTGGCAATTGTCGCTGGTGTCGCGTACGTCGCGTGGCAGTTGCGGCGGACCGACGATAAAGCCTGGATCGACGATGAATTCGATGTCGACTAGGCGTCGAGCGTAATTTCGGCACCCTCCGCGCGTGACACGCAGGGGTACATGACGCCTAGCTTGTTTTTGTCTGCGTCAGGCATCACGCTGTCGAGGTGACTCGGTCTTCCATCAACGATCCGCGTTTCGCACGTTCCACAAACCCCTTTGCCGCACGACGTATCGATGGGGACGCCCGCTTTCGCGAGCGCATCGGCGATCGAGACATCCGCGGCGACGTTTACCTTTAGGCCCGTCGATGCAAGTCGAACTACAAAGGGTTTTGCTCCACCCTCGATTTCACGAAGGACCGGATTGAAGCGCTCGACATGGGCTCGATTACGGTCGACCCGTTGTTCAATTTCAGACATCAACGTTTCAGGGCCACAACAATAGACATCTGCGGTGGTTGATTCCAACAACCCCGATAGGTCGAAACGACCCGCCGTGTCAGATTCATGAAGTGTTACGCGTTTGCCGTATTCGGAAACCACGTCGTCGGCGAAGGCCATCCCGTCCTTGTTCTTGCCCAAATACAACAAGCGCCAGTCTCGTTTTGCAGGGAGCGATTCAATCATGGCGCGGATCGGGGTGATTCCGATTCCGCCGGCAATGAACAAATAGGTTCGAGCCGGGACCAGCGGGAAGTGATTGCGTGGGCCGCTGACGGTGATTACAGTTCCCGCTTTGACGTTGTTGTGTATCCAGGTTGAACCACCCTCTGGCCCGTGAGTGTCGAGGACAGCAATGTCATACCCCGTGCGATCGGTGCTGTCGCCGCAGAGTGAATACTGGCGTTCCATGCCGTTGGAAAGGTGAAGGGTGATGTGCGATCCTGCATCCCACCACGCGGTTCGCCCACCACCAACCGGGATTAGCCGAATTCCGAGAATGTCCTTCGCTTGGCGCGTGACTTGTTGCACCACCATTGTTCGCTTGTCGCGACTGTCTTCATCCGGGTTTTCGAGGACCAGAGCGTCGCGTTCGGCCTGCGCGGCGATTCGCAGCGCAGATACTTTCGCATCAGCCACCGCGCGCCGTTCGCGCAGCGCGATCACGACAAAACGAATCATGAGCGCAATCATGGCCATCGAAATCACAAAAATCGACACTGCCGCGTACCACCATGAGCCAACATCGGAGCCCGAAAATGCCGCGTGAATACCGATGGCAAAGAAAACAAAATAGGACGCATAGTGGATTGCTTTCCACAACGCGCGCGGCAACTTGTCCATCACGAGTGAGGTGAGGTAGACGACAGACATCACCCACATCGCGACGACGCCGACCGCAAGCGCAAGATTGATGAGCTCTGTCGCTCCCTCGTAGGTCGCGACGCCCGGAATGAAAAGGTCCGCGGCATCAAATTGGACATAAGGGTCCAGTGTGAGAGAGAGCGTGTGGACGCTCGCAAGTAAAACCGTGAGTGTGCTGAGGTATTTGTGGAGATCCTTTAACCACGCCGGGTTGTCAAGACCGCGAAAAACTCGGCTTGAAAGCAAGACGCCCCACACGAGCGAGAACGACATGAGGCCCCACGCAGTGAGCGCACTCACGCGAGAGACGTACCACCAGATGTGTGGGTCGTTCACGAATAGTCCTTCCAGTTGACCGTCTGTGCCGTTGTACCATCACGATAGATGACAAAAGCCGCCGCCCCGAGGCTCGGCACCCACGTCAGAAAGTCTCGTCGCGTAAATCCAGCCTTCGTGATCACTTCCGCAATTCCCGCTGACACCGCGACAACCGAGACCGTGACAACGTTGGACGCCATCGATTGGCCGGTGTGAACGTCGATGAGGTGGTTCGCCGTGCGACCGTCGTTATCCCACGTTCGCTTGAGCGTACTTGACGTCGCGACAGCGCCGTCGATCAGGTTGACCCGAGCGATTGATCGTGATTCGACATACGGATCTTCAATGTCGATTCGCCAGTGACCGCCGTCTGGCGGTGTTCCCCCAATTCGAACATCACCACCGATTTCGGCAAGGACCCCCAGAGCGCCTCGTTGTAACGCCATTGAAGCAAGGAGATCGGCGGCGATTCCTTTACCGATACCGCCAGAATCAAGAGTGACTCCAATTGGGAGTGTGACGATGTTGTCTTGGATCGTTGTACCCGTCATCTCGACAGGCCAACGCGCACTGGCGGGTAGAACAGTGATATTTGAGGGATTCACGCGAGATGCCGCATAGCCCTCCGCCAACAGTTTGGGCAATATTGTTGGGTCGTACTCGCCGTCGGTGACAGCGCGGGCCGCCAACATCTCGCTCACGAGTTTTGCGGTCAACGGATTAACAGTGACTGGAGCGCCTTCAGCATTATTTAACCTCGTAATGTCTGATTCAGGCAAGAATCGACTCCACAGGGACTGTAAAAAGTCGGCGTTTCGGACGAGGTCATCGAGCATGTCCTCTGTGCCGCCAACGAGGACTAAGTTGGCGACGGTACCCATCGTGAAAAATGTGCGTGTGACGGTGTGTGCCCCGGCTTCACCTTGAGCGGCCCGAATGGCGTCAGCCGCAATCGACGAGTGGGACTGTTTACTTAGAGCCACTGGAGCTGCCGTGACTATTTGGAGTCGGCTTCTTTTGTGGGACAGGAGTCGCTTTCACTGGTGCGGCAGGAGCCGGTATCACAACGGCTGGCGTCGTCGGCTTCTTTTTCTTTTTCTTCGCGATGGTGGCGGTCGGCGTTGGGGCGGCGGCGGCTGATGGAGCGACCGTCAATGCGGATTCCGTCGCTTCTGCGAGCGCCGTCGATTCCTGAGCTTGGGCCTGAAGCCCTGCGACTCCCGCGAACATTGCTCCCGCGGTGGCAACAGTTACGAGGATTCGTGCTTTAGTAGCAATAAAGTGAGCCATTAGTCGTCGTCCCCTTCGTCTTCGTCACGATCTTCATCGTCGTCTTCGTCTTCGTCCTCATCGTCATCGTCATCGTCATCCTCATCCTCATCCTCATCCTCATCCTCATCCTCATCCTCATAGTCGTCATCCTCGTACGAGCCGCCAGCCGAACCAGAACTCGTTCCATGTGATGTTCCAGAGTTTGTCCCCGACGACGTGCCGGCCGCATCGGGAATTCCATCAATCGTCGCGTCGAAGAGAGACGCGTTGAGGTCATTGGTGACCCCCCCGGCCGTTACGATCGGAGCTCCTGGAGCAGCGGTGGATGCGAATGGGTTCGCTGCACCTGCGACCGAACCCGATACCGCGTTGGTGGTGTCAGCGAGGAGTCCCGAAACGTCGTCGATATCAATCGCTCCGGAGTTCACCGCTACCGTGCCGAGTCCGACACCAGTGGTTGCGGTCATGCCGAGAAGGAGGAGGGGGCCTTGTATGTTCATGTCCTCAGTTTCTCGTCTTGGCGTGGGGCGAACAACGTACTTTAGTAAAGAAACGTCCAAGGTTTTCGCGAGGTACAGTCACAAGTGCTCTGAATCGTGGCACTCTCTAAGCATGACGATTTTGCTGGTAGAAGACGATCGAGCGATCGCGGACGCGCTCGTCGACGGACTACGCGACAACGGATACAAGGTGACACACGTGGTTCTCGGAAGTGAGGCCATCGCAAAAGTTCGAGGTGGCGGAATCAACACTGTGATTCTCGACCTCGGGCTCCCGGACATGGACGGAACCGAAGTGTGCCGCCAGATTCGAACCTTCTCGCATGTGCCCATCATCGTGGCGAGTGCTCGCGAAACCGAAATGGATCGTGTGACGGTTCTCGACATGGGTGCAGACGACTATGTGGTCAAGCCCTTCGGTATCAAAGAGCTCGTCGCGCGGATTCACGCAGTGATGCGACGCGCCAGCGGAACAGTTGCACCGGTAACACACATCGTGGTCGGCGTTCTCGTCATCGACACGAAATCTCGAACTGTGAGCGTTGGCGAGAAATCCGTCGCTTTCACCCCGAAAGAGTTTGACCTGCTTGCTTATCTTGCGCGAGAACCCGGCACCGTGTTTCGTCGAGCCGAAATTCTGCGCGACGTGTGGCAGACGACGTGGTATGGAACGACGAAAACGCTGGACGCTCATGTCGCAAGCATTCGCAAAAAACTCGGTAATGCCGAATGGGTCGAATCAGTGCGTGGCGTCGGCTTTACGTTGAGGGTTGTGTCGTGAGGCGCATCTTTCTCGCGTCGATTGTCGGTGTCAGTTTCTTACTTCTCGCGGCCCAGGGCGCGGCTGTCGTTGGTTACGTCTCTGCGTCGGAACAAGAGCGCATCATCACCGAATATGAGCGAGACGCCTTTATTCTGGGAGGTCGAGTAGAGAGACTGCTCGAGACCCCTGGTGGCCTTGACCCCACGCTCGCGATGCTGGTCAACAAATATGCGGCCGCCGGCAACACCCAGGTGATTGTGGTCGATGCCGCCGGTATCGGTGTGCTCACGAGCGATCCGACCGAGCTTGCGCTGGGGACTGATTATTCAAATCGTCCAGAGATAGCGAGTGCGCTTGTGGGAAATGTCACGTCGGGTGAGCGTTGGTCGGACACCCTCCAGTCCAATCTTGTCTACGTTTCTGTGCCAATCATCACCGGTTCGTCCATCTACGGTGCGGTGCGGCTGTCCTTCCTCCACGGCGAAATCGACCGCGCGATCGCGGACAAGACCGCAATCTTGTGGTGGGTGGCCGGCGGGTCTCTTCTGCTCGCCGCAGTGATGTCCTTTATCGTTTCAGGGTTGGTCACTCGCCCGCTGCGACGCGTTGAGTCCCAAGTGAACGCGCTGGCACTCGGTGACTTTTCGGGTCGACTCCCCGAAGACTCTGGCCCGCATGAGATTCGATCTCTGGCGGTTGCGTTCAATTCCATGGCGACAAAACTGGATTCGCTGATCCGACAGCAACGCGCGTTTGCGTCCGACGCCTCTCATCAGTTGCGCACACCACTCACGGCTCTGTTGTTGCGAATCGAACGGACGCGCGAAGCACTTTTACTAGACCCCGTTGCCGCGGACGAGCGTCTGGGTGACGCAGAGGTGGAAGTCGAGCGACTCACATCCATTGTGGAGGGACTTCTTGCTATCGCTCGATCAGAGGGTGGTTCTCACGACGTTGTGCAAGTCGACGTCGCGGTTTTGGCTCAGGACCGCGTCGAAAATTGGAGGGCGCTTGCCGAAGAGCGCGGCGTTACCATCGCGTTCGATGGCCCCCCGCATGCCCTCGGGTCCACGCTGTCCAGCGCACCAGATCAGATTGTCGACAATCTCGTGGACAACGCGATTGGTCATTCCCCCAAAGGGACCGCTGTCGTGGTTCGGGTTCGCGAGCTCACGGACGAAATCGAATTGGCCGTCATCGATGCCGGCACTGGGATGACCGTGGATCAATGCAATCGCGCCTTCGACCGCTTCTGGCGTGCGGACTCTACCAAGGACGGAAGTGGTCTTGGTCTCGCAATTGTCAAACACCTTGTTGAACTGAGCGGCGGGACGGCAACACTCGCGCCGGGCCGAGGCGGATCAGGAGTTGTGGCCACTGTTCGACTGCCGCGGGTGAAGTAGCCACCGTCCTAGCGGCGGGTTGCCAGGGTCGACGACGACCCCAGCTACACCGCACTGTTTACGTCAAGGGTTTTAGGTGGGCGATCCCGTCCCGCCAAGTACGACCCGACAACAACAAGCGGTAGTCCAATCAAAATTCCGGTGGTGAGCGGTTCGTTCAAGAAAACAATGCCTAAGACCGATGCGACCAACAGGTTGAGGTAGGTGATGAGTGTCGCCCGACGCGGGCCAACGTGCTTGATCAGCTCAAAAAACAAGACGAACGCAATAGCGGAACTGACAGCGCCAAGCACGAATATCGAGATCCAGCCGCTAATCTCTGGGCCCTTCGCAATATCCGCTGGAAGGGAAAACATTGCAAACGGGGCATAAATGACGGACACCATCGCCAATGCCACAGCGGACAGTGAAAGTCCTGACACGTTTGGCATCGTGCGTCCCGCCACGATCGGTGCAATCGCGTAACAAATCGCCGAGACCGCCAACATCGAAACGGGGACGATGTCTATCGCTCCGCTTAGCGCGTCGATTCCGACGAGAGAAAATACGCCAAGGAATCCGATGACCAAACCGGTGATGGTGATGGGGTGACGCGCCGCGCGGTCTCCGAGAAAAGTCCCCGTGATGAAAGCTGCAATAAACGGGATGGTGGTCATCATGAGACCCGCGAGGCTGCTCGCCGTGGTTCGCTCTGCCTCAGTAATGAGATACCAGGGCCCTACCATTTCAAGCGTTGCAAACAACAGCACTCCGCGCCAGTTCTTCAACGTCGCTCGAAGATCTCCGCGGTAAATCACAATCGGCAGCAGGACGATAGCTCCGATTGTGACACGAAGCCAGACGATACTGGGCGTGCTAAACGACTCGTTGGCAACGGCGATGAAATAGTAGGGAATACCCCAGGCCACACCAACAGCGAGAAACAAAAGTATTGCGCGACGAGACATTGTGTGAGCGTCTACTTGGCCCGCGTAGATCTCGCGGCGTGAATCTCGGCAAGAATCTGTTGGGTTTCACGATGTGCTGCCATGACCGCTGAATGGGTTTCGTTGTCGCGTCGCTCGGTCTTCCGAGATTGAACGTTTTGTCCGACCATGATGATGGGAAGCAACACCAGTTGCAGGAAGGTCTGTGCGACCCAGGCGACAATAATGACGGGGTCGCCTGTAGCGAGCGCCGCCGGCAGGGAAATGATTGCGAGGACGGTGAAAGCGATTGCGGCCCACATCGTTCCTACGACTGACGTAATCCGTTCACCCCAGTTGTTGAGGATGTCACTCATTCCGCGTCCTAGTCTCGATTGTTTGGCCACGACCGAAGTCTATTGTTTGTGGAGACTAGGGGAATCGAACCCCTGACCTCCTGCTTGCAAAGCAGGCGCTCTACCAATTGAGCTAAGTCCCCGTTTTTTGCGGTTTCGGGAAACCGTGTGGGGCTACCAGGACTTGAACCTGGGACCTCTTCGTTATCAGCGAAGCGCTCTAACCACCTGAGCTATAGCCCCCAAACCTGTCCGAGCCTATCGCACTTAGGTCGAGCCGAAAAATCGAATTGGTGGTTTCCCCGGCTCAGTCGTTGGTGAATGCGACCCGTATTCCGCCCGTGATGCGGGCGATGAAGTTGAACCCCAAGGCGGCGAACGCTCCGATAGCGGTTCCACACACAATGCTCGCGATGATCTGGATCACAGTGAAGACGATGACCGACGGGAACGACATGAGATTGGTGAGCCCCATGAAATCAATTCCGACAATCGAGCTCACGATGCCGTTCAAGGTGTCGACAACGCCGAGAACCGTAAAAATGAGCCACCCCAGAATGTTGACCACGGCAAAGACGAGCGAAAGCGTCAGCGACACGATGAAAGAGTTTCTTGTCGCCGACCAAAAGTCAATGTGAACGAGGCGAAGCCGAACCTGCTTTTCTGCGGATTCTCTACTCATGGTCGGTGTCTTCCATTTCTGTCATGTCTGATTCGTCCGGTTCCGGCGAATCTATTTCTGTTGTCGAGTCTAGATTACGCTCGACGTTCCGAGCGATTGCGAGTATTCGATCTCCCTCGTCGGGGCGGGCGAACACAACGCCCATGGTGTCCCGACCCTTAGCGGGAACGCCATCGACACTCGAACGCACGACCTTTCCACCCTCCATGATGACAAGGACCTCGTCACCATCATCAACGATGAGGCCCCCGGTTAATCCACCGCGCTCGTCCGTCAGTTTCGCGACCTTGATGCCGATTCCGCCGCGGTTTTGAACACGGTATTGGCTCACCTCGGTGCGTTTCGCGAACCCGCTCTCGGTGACGACAAAAACGTATCCGACGTCAGAAACAACCGCCGCCGAAAGCAATTCGTCACCAGTGCGAAGTGAGAGCCCCTTGACGCCCGCCGTCTTTCGACCGGTTGGGCGCAGGCTGGCGTCGTTCGCAACGAAGCGAAGCGACATTCCCGCTTTGGATACGAGCAAAATCTCGCTATCGGAATTGACCAACATCGCAGACACCACTGCGTCGAGATACGTCGGTTGGCCCTCGTCATTGAGTATGGGCTTACCGTCCTTGCCCTTTTCCACCGCGAGATCGATAGCAAAGACCCCGCCCGTTCGGTTGGTGTCATAGTCGGCGAGTTTCGACTTTTTGACCAGTCCCTTCCCTGTTGCGAGAACAAGATATTCCGCGGCCGCATAGTTTCGGACGTCGAGTATTTGTGCGACCGATTCTCCGGGCAAGAGCGCGAGCAGATTGGCGATGTGCTGACCTTTAGCGTCACGCGCCGCCTCGGTGACCTCGAATCCTTTCGCACGATACACGCGGCCCTTGTCCGTGAAGAACAAGAGCCAGTGATGTGTGGTGGTGACCAGGAAGTGTTGTACGACGTCGTCGGCACGCAGTTTCGCGCCCTTGATTCCCTTGCCGCCGCGGTTTTGAGAGCGATAGTTGTCACTTCGAGTGCGCTTGACGTAACCATCGCGCGTAACCGTGACGACGATTTCTTCCTCTGGAATGAGGTCTTCGTTACGCAAGTCGCCCTCGCTCGGAACAATCGCCGTGCGCCGGTCATCGCCATATTTCTCGACAATTTGGGTCAGTTCAGCGCTGATGATTCCACGCTGTACCTCGTCGTCCGCGAGGATTCGCGTGAACTCTGCAATCTGCAACTCAATTTCCGCAGCCTGATCCATAATCTTCTGGCGCTCGAGCGCGGCAAGTCGTCGAAGTTGCAGGTTGAGGATAGCCATCGCCTGGATTTCGTCCAGCGCAAGAAGTTTAATCAGCCCTTCTTTTGCTTCATCCACTGTGGGCGATTTGCGGATCAACGCGATGACCGCATCGAGAGCGTCGAGGGCCTTCAAGTAACCGCGCAAAATGTGAGCGTCGGCCTCGGCCTTATCAAGACGGAACTGGGTGCGGCGCACAATGACACTGACTTGGTGTTCGACCCAATACGTGATGAATTGGTCGATGGGGAGGGTTCGAGGAACTCCGTCCACGATCGCGAGCATGTTCGCGCCGAAGTTGTCTTGCAATTGGGTCTGCCGGTAAAGATTGTTGAGCACGACCTTGGCCACGGCATCGCGCTTGAGGACGATAACGAGTCGTTGACCGGTGCGACCGCTCGATTCGTCGCGAATATCCGCGATTCCCTGGAGTTTGTTCTCCTTGACGAGGTCGGCGATCTTCATCGCCAGATTGTCGGGGTTGACCTGATACGGGAGTTCGGTGATTACCAGACAGGTGCGACCGTGGATTTCTTCAGTTTCAACGACTGCGCGCATGGTGATCGATCCGTGCCCGGTTCGGTACGCTTCGTCGATTCCCGTGGTCCCAACAATTAACGCACCGGTCGGAAAGTCCGGTCCCTTAACCCGTTGAAGAATCGCGTCGAGCAGTTCGTCGCGTGATGCGGTGGGATTGGCGAGGTGCCAGAGCGCAGCCTCGCTAACTTCGCGAAGGTTGTGCGGCGGAATGTTGGTCGCCATACCCACTGCGATACCGACCGATCCATTGACCAGCAGGTTGGGGAAACGGCTCGGTAGAACCGATGGTTCTTTGGTCTGCCCATCATAGTTGTCCTGAAAATCAACAGTGTTCTCGTCGATATCACGAACCATTTCCATCGCGAGCTGCGCCATTCGAGTCTCGGTATATCGGGGTGCGGCCGCGCCATCGTTTCCGGGAGAGCCAAAGTTACCTTGCCCTGATGCGAGTGGATATCGGAGGCTCCACGGTTGAACAAGCCGAACCAACGCATCATAAATTGCCGTGTCTCCGTGGGGGTGGAATTGACCCATGACATCCCCAACAACGCGGGAACACTTCGAAAACGACTTGTCCGGTCGGTAGCCACCGTCAAACATCGCATAGATCACTCGTCGGTGGACCGGTTTGAGACCGTCGCGGACGTCAGGCAACGCTCGTCCGACAATAACGCTCATCGCATAATCAAGATACGAACGCTGCATCTCCATCTGGAGATCGACTGGTTCGATACGTTCTTTTGGCTCGTCGGTCATGTCGCGGTGTCCTTATCAGTCGATTCCTAGATGTCGAGGAATCGAACATCCTTGGCGTTTTGCTGGATAAATGTGCGTCGCGCACCGACGTCTTCGCCCATGAGCGTCGAGAAAACAGTGTCAGCGATAGCGGCGTCACTCAAAGTGACCCGCAACAGCGTTCGCGAATCCGGATTCATCGTGGTGTCCCACAGTTCTTGGTGGTTCATTTCTCCAAGACCCTTGTAACGCTGGATTCCGTTCTCTTTCGGCAGTTTTTGACCGGCATTTGTTCCGGATTCGATGCGAGCGTCACGTTCACGATCGGAATAGACGTACTCGTGCGCATGGTTGCTCCACTTCAGTCGATACAGCGGTGGCTGAGCGAGGTACACAAATCCTGCATCAATCAAGGGGCGCATGTACCGGAACAAAACCGTGAGCAAGAGGGTGGTGATGTGTTGACCATCAACGTCGGCATCGGCCATCAGCACAATTTTGTGATACCGGACTTTTTCCAATGAGAACTCGGTATCGATACCCGCACCGAAAGCGGTGATCATCCCCTGGATTTCCGCGTTACCGAGGGCGCGATCAAGCCGCGTTTTTTCCACATTGAGGATTTTTCCGCGGAGCGGCAGAATCGCTTGCGTCTCTGGGTTACGGCCCTGGACGGCTGAGCCCCCCGCGCTGTCGCCCTCAACAATGAAGATCTCGGAAAGCGATGGATCTTTGGATTGGCAGTCCTTCAGCTTGCCCGGCATTCCGCCAGACTCAAGCAGTCCCTTTCGGCGGGTTTG
>JBEENB010000010.1:0-39701 GCA_041192365.1 Actinomycetota bacterium
GTTCCTCAGGATTTGTCATTGGGGGCAGCGTTGTCGAGTTCCTCGAGAAGCGCACGCAACTCCGAACGAATGAAGTCTTTCGTCGCCACGTCCTTGATCGCGAGCCGCAAGGCGACGACCTCTCGTGCCAAATACTCGGTGTCCGCGAGGTTACGTTCGGCGCGCTGGCGGTCCTGTTCCATTCCCACTCGGTCACGGTCATCCTGTCGGTTCTGCGCCAGCAGAATCAGCGGCGCAGCATAGGACGCCTGCAGCGACAATATGAGTGTCAGGGCCGTGAAGCCAATGTCCGCCGAGTCGAAACGCCACTCCTCGGGCACCACTGTGTTGTACGTCATCCAGAGGACGACAAAAAACGAAAGACCGATGAGAAACCATGGGGTTCCCATGGCTCGCGCAACCGATTCCGTGAAGCGCCCAAATCGATCGCTCGATCGACGCGTCAGTGCAGGGCGAAGGCCCTTCGGCGCGTTGAGTTGTTCGTCAACCGTGACGGAACGGCGACGGATGCGAGGGGTCGTCGCCTTGGGGGTCTGCTTGTCCATGGCTCACGCTCCGTTCGTCCGTTCGTTCTCGTAATAGGGGTTACGCCAATCCTCGGGCAACATGTGGTCGAGAACGTCGTCCACGGTGACGACGCCAAGAAGTCGTTGTTGCTCGTCCACCACAGGGAGGGACACCAGGTTGTAACTGGCGAAGGTGCGAGCGATTTCTCCCAAGGGAGCCACATCAAGGAGTGGTTCCGCCCCTGCGTCCATAATAGTTCCGAGTTGGGTCTGCGGAGGATGGCGCAGCATCCTCTGGAAGTGAACGATACCAAGAAACCGGCCAGTCGGTGACTCGAACGGGGGCAGCGTGACACAGATCGACGCGGCCATCGCTGGCGTGATCTCGTTTCGACGAATCATCGCAAGTCCCTCGGCAACCGTCGTTTCCGCCGAGACAATGATGGGTTCAGTAGACATGAGCCCGCCAGCGGTGTCGGGTGCGTAGGACAAGAGGAATCGCACATCGTCAGCCTCATCAGGATCCATGAGGTCAAGAATCTGCGCCGAACGATCGGACGGGAACTGTGCGAGCAGGTCCGCCGCGTCATCGGGTTCCATGTTGTCCAGCACGTCGGCAACACGTTCGTCGTCCATTCCGGCCAAAATTTCGATTTGTTCGGTTTCGGGCATTTCTTCGAGGGCATCAGCAAGCCGCTCATCCGAGAGCTCCTCGGCAACCTCGATGCGGCGGTCGTCCGGAAGATCCAGAATCGACGCCGCGAGGTCTACTGGGTGCAATTCCGAATAGGTGGCGATGAGATGCTCGGCGCTTTGTGATTCGCCGGTCGCACCTGACGGCGTGACATCCTCCCACCGCGCGAACACCGTTTGACCTTTGCCGAATAACGACGCCGCTTTCGCGCGGCGCAAATACAGTTGCGAGACATCCCACTGGCCATTGGCGTCACTCTCAATAGCGACGTCTTCAATGACGCTTGAGCCGGAACCATCGCGAAAATCCATCGACCGACCGATGAGCTCTGAAAAAACGCGCACCTCGCCACCACGTTGTTCAAAACGGCGCATATTGATAATGCCTGTCGTCAGAATCTGGCTGGGACGAATGCTGACGACTCGATTGATCGACAAAAAAACGCGACGGCGGCCCGGAATTTCCACGGTGAGTCCGACGACGACCGGCGCGCCTTTGGTCCGATAGGACACGACAACATCGCGCACGCGACCGACCCGATCGCCGAGTGGGTCAAAGACCGCACATCCCGCGAGTCGGGCGACATAGACGCGTGTCGAACTCACGTTCCCAGCGTACTCGCGGGGTGAGAGAATGAAGACGTGTCGACTCCGTCTCTGTTCTCCCGTCGTGGCCCTTCCCCCGAAATTCCGCGCGGCGATGTGTTGTCCACTGTCGATACGCACGGCGAGGCACAATCGATCGTCAACCGTCTTGCGCACGCCGGATACGATGTCTCGAACATCGCTATTGTCGGTCGGGACCTCGTCACCGTCGAGCGCGTGACGGGTCGATTGACCTACGCCCGAGTTGCACTGCGTGGGGCTTTGAACGGAGCGTGGTTTGGCCTGTTCTTCAGTCTTGTTCTGAGCCTTCTGAACGAGCCCACAACGACATTCGTGATGCCCGCCGTGGTCGCAATTGGAGCGGGAATGGGAGTGCTGATTACCCTTGCGCTCTACTCAATCCGCCGTCGTCGGCAGGATTTTTCATCCGTACAGCAGGTGCTCGCCTCGCGCTACGAGGTGACTGTGCCCTCGGGAACCGCCGGATTAGCGCAACGAGCTCTTGCCGAGGCGCCGCGCGACAAGCCCTAGGTCGATTCGCCGTCGTACGGTGTTGCAGACGTGCTTGGCTCGGTTTGCGGTTTCGGCGTGCGCGGAGGCCTGACCCGAACAGGTTCTTCCTTCAGCGCATCGCGGATGATTCGACGCGGGTCGTACTGACGGGGATCGAGTTTCTTGAGTTCCGTCAGGTCAACTTGATCGCCGAATTCGTCCTTGAATCGGGATTCCGCACCTCGCGCCATGTCCCGAAGTCGAGTGACGAGTCGTGCGAGTTGAGCGGCAAATCCCGGAAGACGATCTGGACCTACAACGAGAAGAGCGACAAGTCCGATGAGGAAAAGTTTCTCGATAGTGAGCCCGAACGACATATTTCTAGAATAGCCCCCAAAGACCATAGAGTTTAGGGAGCGGATAGGAGGGCAGATGCTCGATGCAATACAGGTCGCTGCGTGGACCGAAAACTATGTCACTGAACCGGCCGCCATTCGTAAGGCACGGCAAGCGTCCCGTGAACACGGAGTGGAGCCCATCACGCCGGCGATGGGCTCGTTTCTCGCCTCTCTCGTTTCCTACTCAAATGCCCAATCAATTGTCGAGATTGGCACCGGACTCGGTGTTGCCAGCCAGTGGCTGCTGCTCTCGAACCCCGAAACACACTTGACGACCATTGAAAAGGACGTCGATCACCAACAATCGGCAAAAGACCTTTTCGCGAGCGCTGGAATCTCCCCCAGTCGAGTTCGCCTGATTAGCGGCGATGCGGTCGACATTCTGCCTCGAATGAATGATGGCACATATGACCTCATCGTTGTTAATGCAACAGGAAAGGGGATCCTCGAACTAACCCGCCACGCACTCCACCTTTCTCGAGTCGGTGGCATCGTCGCCGTCACCCACGCTCTCGGTGGCGGACTGGTCGCCCAGCCGACAAAACGCGATGCCGTAACGACAGAGCTTCGCACACTGTTGGGCGACTACGCGGTTGACGAAAACGTCCGCGCGACCATGGTTCCCGTGGGCGACGGAATTCTCACGCTCATCAAACTATAGAAAGCAGTACCAATGAAGAACCCTGTGACGTTCCCGCACCCGATTGGATTAATGCTGTTTAACCGATTTGAGTATTCGCAACAAGTTTTGATGTCACTTAGCGCACAGACGTTGCCGGTCGACCAATCCAAGTTGTACATCTCGATTGATGGCTACGCCGGCTCTAAGGCAGAGCTTCAGGGCAAACCTGACAGCACACACGCAATCGAGGAGTTAGCGAGAGAGATTTTCCCGAACGCCACGATTCGACGCGGAGAGGTAAACACTTTTCCCGAAAGCCTGCGGTATCTCGAAGACAGTATGCTGACGTCTCATCCCGACGCAACCTGGCTTGGGTGCTTCGAGGAAGACTACGTCCTCAGTCCCAAGTACTTGGCCATCGTCGCTCAAATGAGTTCCGCCGCAGAACCCTTCGACGACATCGCGATTGTTGCGGCTACGGGTGAAACGCTAGATCCTGATAAACGCGACCTAGAGGGCATTTTCCCCATCGGACATTTGTGGGCCTATCTCGTGCGCGTAGCGCATGTTCGCGAACGTCGCGACGACCTTCAGATTTTCCGAGAGCACATGAGCGGGAAACCTTACTCGGATCGTGACAAGAGCGCTCTCGCGCTTGTCATGGCGTCGCGAGGCGTGTTTCCCGTGGGTGTCGGCAACGACCACCACCGGCTCAATCTCGCTTTTAAGTTCAACCGAATCGGCGTCACCACGGGACTTTCATACGGAGAATACATCGGCGCCGAAGGCGAACATATGACGGAAAAATCTTTTGCCCGCTTTAACTTCAGCCCACCCACATCGGTCCCGTTCGACATCGGCTCCGTGGACTTCCGAGCATCGCTTTCCTCTCTTCGAGAACAGTTCCGTGCCGATTTCGCCAAGCGCCTCGCGGAACGTTATGTCATAACGAAGATCCGAGCATTTTCGGCGCAGAAAAGTTTCCAGAGCATGTCACGCTGGCGCAGAGCGGCCGCGCTATTCGGCCAGGCATTTCGCTCACTGTTTTAGCCGGTAACCCTAGTCAGGCGTCGCTCACTACTGCGAGACGAAGACTATTTGGTGACTCCGTTAAGGGCATCGCGCAGTGCGACTGCTTCCTCGTCCTTGAGCGAAAAAACAAGGCGACCGCCGCCTTCAGCGGGGACCTTGACAATGATGAGGTCGCGCTTCTCTCGAATCGCTTCCATGGGGCCATCCCCCGTGCGTGGCTTCATGGCGGCCATGGTGGTACTCCTTCAGATAAGACGTTTCCTCTATTTTAGTGCCCATTCCGGTGCTGAAAAATCACGGGGGCGTCCAATCGGACCCTTCGACAGACCAGAACCATTTCACCCAGAAAAATTGACCAACAATTCCGACGAATACGGTGACAAGCGAGAGGGTACGATTTCGCGCAATGACTCCGGCAAGCGGAAAGATCGGGATGAACAAGCGGAAGATGCTGGATTGGGGGAACAGGACCATGACGAGGTAGAGCACATACGACGCGGACCACGCGAGAGCGACTGAACCGAGTCGTCGCGTTGCCGGGAGAAAGGCCACGATGACGGCAAATAGTCCGAGCCCGCCAACCACCCACGGAGCGGCATCCTGGAACCGCCACACGGCGGAATCCCACCAACCCGTTCCCCATCCGTGCTCGTTGTCACCGGTGTAGGGCCTCCGCCATGCCAGTTCGGTGTCGAGGTACGCGGTCTGTCGTCCGGTGACCCACCACGCAATTGCGGGCCAGGCTAAACCCGAAAGGCCGGCCAACGCGACGAGTCCGAGCAGCGGGCCCCTGTCTCGTCGCCCGCGCCACGCAACCACGGCGATAATCAGCACCGCGAGAGCAAGGGGGACGCCGACGGGTCTCGTCAGTGCGGCGAGCGGGATGAACAGCGCGGCCAACCACCAGCGACGTTCGGCCAGCCCGACCAAGACAACAGCAAGAAAAAACATCCCCAGGGATTCCGCGTAACCGACCTGGTAAACCGGCGCGACAGGAGCAAAAGCGATGACGGCGAGTGCGGCCAGAGAGGCCGAATCACCGATGATGCGTCGGAAGAAACGATCCGCAACAAAAATGAACGCCGCAAACGCGATTGTCGAAACGACCACGGAGACCAGTGCGAACGGCGCACCCGTCAGGGCCATCAACCCGCGGACGAGGAACGGATAAATGGGCATGAAGGCCCAGGCGTTCTCGCCGACACGGCCATCGCCGTCGATTGGCAATTCTGTCGGATACCCCGTCTCGGCGATGATCCGGTACCAGTGGGAATCCCAGATTCTCGAGAACTCGAACAGGTCGGGCTTCTCGGCGGTCCACGGATTTTCCGCCTGGCCGTTGGCGAACCACAACAACATTCCGGTCGACACAAGTCTCGAGGCAATGATAAGCCCTGCCAGAGCGACCCAGCGGGGAACGCCTCCCAGTGAAACGCGGCGGTTTAGTGACCGCCGAGCCACGCGCGCAGTCCCGTTTCACACGCCACGATGTCCGAAACGGATACGCGTTCGTCGTCCGCGTGGGCAAGAGCCGGATTGCCCGGTCCGAAATTCACCGCGGGAATACCCAGCGCGGTAAATCGGGCGACATCCGTCCATCCAAATTTCGGAGCGATGTGTCCGCCCACCGCGGCGATAAAACTGAGAGCGAGTGGGGTTTCAGCGCCGGGACGCGCGCCCGCCACTGAATCCGTCACGTCCACGTCACACTCGGTGAACAGAGCGGTGATGAACGCCGCGGCGTCGGCTTCGGATTTGGACGGGGCGAAACGGTAATTCACCTCGACCACGCACTCATCGGGGATGACGTTTCCCGCAACGCCCCCGCGAATTGCCACCGCGTTGAGTCCTTCGCGGTAGTCCAAACCGTCCACCGTGACAGTTTGAGGTTCATAGGCGGCGAGGCGGTCCAGAATCACGTGAGCCGCGTGTATCGCGTTGGACCCCATCCAGGCACGGGCCGAATGAGCTCGGACACCCGACATCGAAATCGACGCCAGCATCGTGCCGTTACATCCGCCTTCGATGATCGCGTTCGAGGGTTCACCCAAGATCGCAAAGTCCCCCGCCAATAGCTCGGGGTGGTTCCGCGAAAGTCGCCCCAGTCCATTGCGACTGGAATCGACTTCTTCGAGGTCGTAAAAAATCCAGGTGATGTCGTGCACCGGGTTAACAAGATCTTTGGCGAGACGCAGGTGGACCGCGACGCCCGCCTTCATGTCGACCGTTCCGCGACCCCAAATCTTTCCGTCATCGACGCGCGTGGGCAGGTTGCCGTTGATGGGAACGGTGTCAATGTGTCCCGCAATGAGCACCCGATGTGCCCGACCGAGGTTCGTGCGTGCCACCAGGGCGTTCCCGTCACGAAAGACATCCAAATGAGGGCAGTCCCCCAGAAATTCTTCGATTGCGTCCGCGATGGACTTCTCGTCTCCTGATACCGACTCGATGTCGCACAGTGCGCGCGTCAGCTGCACCGCGTCGAGAGAACTGTCAAGGTAAGCCACATCGTTAGCGTACAAGGACTGCGGTCACGGGGTGATGGACGAGACACGCGCGTGGGGCCACGGACCAGCGACCTTCAGCGCCCAAGGGGTGATGTTCGACACGCGGTTTCCAGCGACAACCGTCTAACTACGGATCAGACGGTTGGCGGTTCGCTAAATGACGAACCCTCCCAGTGCTGGGAGGGTTCGTCATTTGGCAGACCTTTGTTGCCTAATTGCTTGATTTTCCATCTCGAATATAAATAATCAGCAACGCTAGGAAATACGATCCGATAAAGGCCGTCTGAAGCCAATAAGCGAGAGTTGTTTGTCCACTCGCCATAACTTCACCCAGGTCACTTGAGAAATTGATAAAGCTCAGCCCCGCAGTCGTCAGCCCGAGCACCGTAATTGCAGCAGGAACATTTTTTCGGTCTTTTGATGCTAAATAAAAGAGCGCTATGTAGGCGGTTACGGCAAACGAAATGATCTTGTCCTGGTAGGCGTAAAACGGGGTGTCGTAATAAACGAACAATATTGGTAGCTTCAGTCCGATGAAGTGGGCTATCGCCATACCTACAAAGTAGAAGCAACCAAAGAGCAGGCTGTACTTCATTAACTTGCTATTCATAGTTCTTTATCTCCTTGATTTGAATTTAGACGTGTTTGTTGCTGAGTCCGAGGACCCCCTCGCTCAGTGATTCAAGCATGAGGTTTTAAAATCATACGGACCCTAATGAATATGTGCAACGGGTGCAAGGGATTTGCCCGTCTTAAAATTCGAGCTCCGAAACACGCGGCGGTGCAGGTCGATGCCCGGTGACAAAAGCAATTGCCCTGACTGACAATTTATGTCAGTCAACATGTCAGTCAAATCGCTGAGAGACCATGAAACATCGGGACACACCCAGACCCTACAATCCGCTAAGTTACTCGGAACAAGCCAATCTCTGGTTGGGCTGTTTATAACTCACAGACAGGAGCGTCGCGAGTTGGGGCCCAAACCGATACGACGTGGCACACCACGCCCCCAGGCAGTCCGAGTCGGCCCTCGGTCTCGCCGCCAAATCTCAGCCCGTCATTGGGTGAGCTCGTCCAGGAAGTCAGCCGCTGCTGCGATGTAGGTGTCGACGTCGGCTTCGTCGATGGCGTAGGACACCGACGGACCGGCAGTGGCGATGGCGTCCCAGACGCCGCGGTTGAGCAGGAAGACCTTGCGGGCGTCGGCCAGGGGCAGAACGATCGAGGCGAAGCTCTCCGCGCCGTTGCGGGGTGCGTTCGGGGTGAGGCGGAACTGGATGCGGCCGCCGAGCCGGTCGATGGTCCACGGCAGGCCGACGCGGTCGACCTCGTGCTGCAATCCCACCTGCAGTCGCTGACCCAGCGCGTCGACCCTGGCCCCGGCCTCCGGGGTGAAGATCTCGCCGAGGCCGACGCGGGCGGCCGCCATGGAGAGTGCGTTGGCGTAGAGGGTGCCGCCGACGGCGAGGCCGTGCGCGTCGCCGGTCTCAACAAGGCCGGGGTCGTAATCACGATTGGCACTGAGAACCTCGGCCATGGCGTCGGTCATGCCGATCACGCCGATGGGGACGCCGCCGCCTATGCCCTTGCCACCCGTGAGCATGTCCGGAGTGAGGCCGAAGGCGATCGTGCCCCCGCCGTGGACGGCGAACTGAACGTGGGTCTCGTCGACAATGAGGACTGCGCCGGCGGCGCGAACGTCGGTGTTGAGCGAGGCGATGAACTCCGGGGTCGGCAGTACCAGCCCACAGTTGGTGAGGGCTGACTCGACGAGCACGGCAGCGACGTCCCCTCGATCGAGGCGGGCTCGCAGAGCATCCGGGTCGTTGTAGGGAAGTACGTCGGTGGTGTGTGCGGTGGAGGGGTCGAGCCCGGTGAGGTCGCCGACCATCTCGCCGTCGTCGCTTCGGGACCACAGCGTCTGGTCCAGGTGGCCGTGGTACTTGCCGTCGAAGACGAGAACCGTTGACCGGCCGGTCGCTACGCGTGCGATGCGGATCGCGTCAGTGTTGGCTCCTGTCGCCGACAGGGTGAACTGCCACTGCGGGAGTCCGAAGCGCTCGGTGAGCAGTCGGCACACCTCGACCGCGTCTGTGGTCGGGAGCAGGAAGTGGTTGCCGAGGTGGGCCTGGTCGCGGATCGCGCGCACGATGGGCTCCGGGGCGAAGCCTGCGGGCATCGCGAGGTCGCAGGCGTTGAAGTCGACGTATACGTTGCCGTCGAGGTCCTCGAACCTCGATCCCGAGCCGCGCACGGCGACGACGGGGGCATGGCGGTAGAGCGAGCGCATCCACGCCATGGGAACCCCGCCCGGCATCCTCTGCTCGGCTTCGACGAGCCACTGCGCCGACCGCGGCGTTCTCTTGCGGAACTCGGCCTGCTCTCGGTCCAGGATCTCGCGGGCGCGCTGGATCACCGCCTCGTCGACGTGCGGGTAATGCGGTGCACTCATGGTGGTCCTCGTCTCTCGCGCGGCGCCGCCGGACCCATCCGACCATCTTCGACATGGTACCGCGGTGATTGACGGTCTGTCCAGATTGGACGTACTGTCCATCGCATGGCGGCAGCCACGACGGGGTCGATTTGGTCGCGGCGGTCAACTGGGAACAAGTCAATTGCTGATTGGGCTGTTTATAACGACATATCAGACGGTTGAGTATCGGTGAAAGGAAAAACCCTCCCGGCATCGGGAGCGTTTTTCCTTTGACAATAGGAGAGAGGCTAGTGCTGGCACCTATGCTACTCTTCTAACAAAATATTCTTACGATATCAAAGACTCTGATGGAAGACGAAAGAGGGCGCATGCCAGTGAACAGTAGCGTCAATCCCAACCCGGGCAACTCGCACAACCTTCGGTTGATTCGTGCTCGGGCGCAAATGAGGGATGGTGTCTACCTCAATGTTCACGTGTATTTGCCTCGAAATGCATCTGGTCCAATCCCCGCAGTGGTCGAACTGACTCCCTACACCGTGGAAACCGCTCATGGCGACGGTCAGTTTTTTCCGCAACGCGGACTGGCCTACGTGGTTGCTGATGTTCGAGGTCGAGGTGACTCGGACGGCAAATTTGCTTCGGGTATATCGGGGGCAGATGACGGAATAGACGGGTTCGATCTAATCGAGTGGATCGTCACACAAGATTGGAGTGACGGTCGTGTCGTTTTGTACGGCGGTTCGTACACGGGTGCGAATCAGTGGTTGATGCTCGGCCAACGGCATCCTGGGGTCGTGGCTGCCTCTCCCGCGGCAGCGTTTGCCCCAGGAATTGATATTCCTCGGGGGGGTATTCCCAATCTGTACACAATGAAATGGCGTTCGGTCGTCTGGGGAAAGGCTTTGTACGCGCAATCAGGCGCAGATAATGGCATCTGGGCTCAAGAAATTCGCGAAGCATTGAACGACGGGCGTCCGATTTGGACAGCGGGAGAAACGTTCGGTTTGCCCCTTGATGAGGATCTTCGCCGGAATATCGAAAAACCTGACCTAGAAAATTGGTCTGACTCGTACTCTAGTGATGAACAACTCGCCGGTCTAGAAATTCCAGTTCTCACGGTTACGGGAACCCACGATGACTGTTTGCCCGGAACCATTTACCACTGGGAACGTTATGAGAATCTCGCGTCCCCAACCGCTCTGGCAAAAAGTCACCTGTTGATTGGACCCTGGGATCATGCGGGGACTGATTCGGGAAACAACTCGGTCGGAGAACTGAAGTTTTCAGACGATGCGAGGTTGTCACTCCGAGAATTACGCACTGATTGGTTTCGACACATCTTATTCGGTGAGCCCAAGCCCGACCTACTCGACAATCCTTTTGTCTTCTACGTTGCGGGTGCGGAGCAGTGGAAGTCAACAAGCTCGCTGTCGGCGGCGACGAAAGACACTTTAGTTCTGAACGCCCACGCCCTCCCGGGGAAAAATGACGTTTTTCATTCGGGGTGGCTGGACACGGAGTTGTTCGATGGACCGGAGTATCAGCTGACCCTGGACCCGAAGGACATGAGAGCGATTGAGGCAGAACTCACTCCGCGGCCAGGGTCGACTCCCGATAACCCACTTTTTGCAGAGGCGTATAACAGCTTATTGATGACACAAGGGGGTAATGATCCGACCAGCCAAATCTTTTCCGTGAATGTTGACGGAAACGGACTGGTTTACCACACCGCACCCTTTGCCACGCAGATCAATGTGGTCGGAAAGCCCAAACTCAGCTTGGTTGTGATTCCTGATCAACCCGATGCCGATCTTTCCATCGTGCTGCACGAAATTCGCCCCGACGGAGCATCGATTTTTCTCTCCAGCGATTTGGTGCGATTGAGCAGAGTTAACACCACGGCAGCAGGGACGTTGCTGGTGGGTGAGGTGAACATCATCGAAATTGATGACTTTCGATTTTGCTCCCGCACACTCCAACAAGGATCGCGCATCCGCCTAACCGTTCGCTCGCCGTGGTCTGCATTGATATTCCCCACCTCAAGTGGTTTGGTTAACGATCCAGAAGTCAATTTAAGGATTCTTCATGGCAAAGATCAGCCGACCCAATTGACCTTGCCAATTGGACACTAAGCGGAAATTTCAATCGTCACATTGCAACACATCGAACAACTGAGAGGACTCCTGAATTGCTAAAAGTTATATGGTTCCTAAAAAGGGCCGAGGGGCTCTCACTGGCTGAATTCACAGCCTGGTGGGAAGAGCATCTGCACATGATTGCCGAACGCCAGCAACCTCATCTGGTGAAATACACCGTCAACATCCGAACTTCGGACGACGATAACTGGGCGGGTAAACCCGAAGCGGATTGCGAATGGGATGGCATCGCAGAGCAGTGGTTCAGTTCTGAAGATGCGTTCGAGACGGTGTACGGCAGGCCAACCGCGTCCGAGTCTCGCGAAGACACCCTGGCGCACGTATCGCGGTTCGAAAGAATTGTGGTTCGTGAAATAGAGGTTATGCCTTGAGTGGCAAAACCTTTGGTTCGTTCGTCGAGTACTCCAACGCCGCCGACATTGTCTGGGATACGACAGTGGATGTTGTTGTAGCGGGTTCGGGTGCTGCCGGGTGGTCTGCTGCACTCGGCGCGATCCTGCGGGGGGCATCTGTCTTGGTTCTTGAGAAAGAATCCACGGTTGGAGGCACCACTGCAAAAGCAGGCGGTGGTCTTGACGATAGAGCAAGCGCGTGGTTTTGGATCTGCAACCACCCGTGGTTGAAGGAACTGGGGATTACTGACTCGAAAGATGACACAATCCGCTATCTTGCGCGTTTGGCGCGTCCTGAAATCTACAACCCCAAAAAGCCTAATTTGGGGCTTCCTCGCGATGATTATGAGCTGTTGGTCACCTTTTATGAACGAGGTGCAGAAGCCATCAGCGCACTAAGTGACTGCGGTGCACTACCCTTGCACCCTCTAGAACACACACTCGATTACTTCGCTGATCTTCCTGAAAACACCACGCCTCGGGGGAGGGGACTGTATTTCGCTCGTCACGACGGGACGGAAGGGACTGGCGCGGACATCGTCGAATCGATGAAAACGGCAGCGCTTCAATTGGGCGTTAGCCTGTCGACTTCTAGCCCACTTCAGGGGTTGATCCTGGATGAGGACAGCGCGGTGATAGGTGTGTCCGTTGGTGATGGCGCGTCGGGGTCTACACGCATTCGCGCACGCCACGGAGTCGTCATGGCCACGGGAGGATTCACCCGAAACGTAGAACTGATGCGATCTCACTTGCGAGGACCAATTGTGGGGAGCCTGGCTTCCGACGGCAATACGGGTGACCTGGTGAATATATCAGCCGAGCTCGGTCTCGATTTGGCCAACATGAACGAGGCCTGGTACGCGCCCCTCGTCCTTGATCACGCTCACAAGCCCGTAAGTGCCGCTTTCAGACTCCCCGGTGACAGCATGATTTTGGTCAACCGGGCCGGCAGGAGAGCGGTCAACGAGAAGACGTCGTATAACGAGATGACCCGAGCGTTCTTTGAATGGAATTCTGCAACGGCAAGCTACGCCAATTTGCCCCTCATTATGATCTACGACGAATCAGTTTCGCAACGGTGTCGGGCGATGCCCTCGGATGCCCCGGTGACAGAGGGGGGCGGTAACCCGCTTCCGAGAAAGCCAGGTGACGACCATGAAATTGTCGCCACGACGTGGGCGGAACTGGCACAAAAGATTGACTCAAAATTGGCCGAGTATGACCATGTTTTACCCGGTGCACAACTTGATCAAGATTTTCTCGCGACTCTGGATACAACAATTACTCGCTGGAACTCCATGTCGGGAATCGGCAAAGATGATGACTTTGGTCGCGGCGGAACGAGCACCGAACGGCGGAGGTCGGGGGAACCGCGGCAAAGTGATATGCCGAATCCGACCATGCATGCGTTTTCCGAAGAAGGTCCGTTCTATGCAGTGATCCTTGTGCCAGGGACTTTGGACAGCCGAGGCGGCCCACGCATCGACACGAATTCGCGATTACTGAGAAGCGACGGCACCGTGGTTGAGGGTTTGTACGGAGCGGGAAACTGTATTGCTTCGCCCGCAGGACAGGCCTACTGGGCGGGCGGCACGACTCTGGGTCTCGCCGCGACATTCGGTTGGATTGCGGGTACGCACGCCGCAAGTCGAGCACTCGATAAAGGTTGATCTCCCGTGCCTACCTTGATCTCACGCGAAATCGAAGACAATTGTCGCGAGGGGAATGACGTTTTCTAATGCGAGTTCCACAGATTCGAGAAGGAAGAATCCCCTTTGAAGGATTTACAACCTGGTACAGCGTTGTAGGGGAACAGCAATCGGGCCAGATCCCGGTAATGCTTCTCCACGGGGGACCGGGGTACCCTTCGTATTCTTTGGAACCGATTGAAGTCTTGGCTCGTTCTGGTCGAGTGATTGTTCGGTATGACCAGCTTGGCTGTGGCAAATCGTCCCTCAAACAGATTCCTCATGACCCTGCAATGTTTGTGACTGAACTTTTTGTTAGGGAACTCGGTGCCCTTGTCGCTGAGCTGGGTTTGGACGAATATGTTCTCCTCGGGCAATCGTGGGGCGGCATGCTCGCAATAGAATTCGCACTCACTCAACCGGTCGGGTTGAAAGGGTTGATTCTCTACTCGACGTTAGCCAGCATCACTGAATGGAAAGCGGCCACGGAAAAGTTGCTTATGACCCTGCCCGAAGATGCGCAAGAGACGATCCGTAATTCTCGGAGCACGGGTGACAAAACCTCGCCAGAATTCAGGGCGGCAGAACACGAGTTCAACAGCAGGTATGTGTGCCGAATTGACCCGCTCCCGGAGTGCGCGCAACGAAGTGAAGATGCTTTAGCAAGCGACAACGAGGTGTATACAGTCATGGCGGGTGGATCGGAATTTGATAGCGGTGGCGGGATGGCCACGCTCAATGATTGGGATGTACGCCCAAGGCTTCACGAAATCACGGTGCCGACACTCTGTATTTCGGGTGAGTTCGATGAGGCAACCCCAGAAGTGATGCGCACTCTCGCGGAAGGTATTTCTGGAGCGTCCTGGCATGTGCTCACCGGAGCATCTCATTCTTCACACCTTGAGGTGCCCGACCAGTTTTTTCCTCTGGTGGAAGGATTTCTTAGTGAACTTGATGAAAAACGAGGAGCACATTGAACACACGTAAAGTCACGCTTGTCACTGGCGCTGCCTCCGGAATCGGGAGAGCGACCGCTCTAAGACTTGCAGAACGCGGCGACCTCCTGATTTGCTCTGATTTCCCCTCCGCACAACTTGAGCAAATGAAAGAATTGACTGGGGGTATCTGTCACGCCGCCGATGTAACGGTCGAATCGGAAGTGGATGAGCTTTTTCATGTGGTGGCGGAACATTGTGGTCGTCTTGATGGTGTGGTCCACTGCGCCGGTATTGAAGAAGATTTTGTGGATGCCCGCGATATGCCACTCAGTGTTTTCGAGCGAACAATGCGGGTGAACGTCAGCGGATCATTCCTGATTGCGCGCGCTGCCGGTCGCATCATGGTGCCGCAGGGCTCGGGGTCAATTGTCCTGTTGGGTTCTATTCTCTCGATGGTTGGGTACGGCGGAAATGCCGCATACACGGCTTCGAAGGGCGCCGTACTCCAATTGGGCCGCGCGTTGGCGGTTGATTGGTCACAATTCGGAGTTCGAGTAAACATCATCGGCCCCGGCCCCGTTGCCACTCCGATGAGCCAGGACTCAATTGATGATCCCGTCCGCGGGGCCTGGTTGCGCGAGAGAATTCCGTTGGGCAGGCCCGCGTCCACCGATGACATTGCCGGAGCGTGTGCCTTCTTACTGTCAGACGACGCTGCGTACATCACCGGAACTTATTTGCCGGTCGATGGGGGTTGGCTCGCGCTTTAAATGACGGCAGGCGACAAGCGTGTGGCGTGGTACGATCCATTAACCAGATGCCGTTTTCTTTGATGAGAACAACGGTTTCGAGGAATTCCAACTCCAACGGTTCCGCATGGGGTGAGGAGAACACCTCGCTATTGCGATGAGTGCTCCAGGCGGTGTCACCCAAAACGGTGATGCGAAAATCGCGAAGATTGGCAACAAGCGTCGAGTCACTCTCGCCCGAGAGCATTTGCAAAAGGCCCTTCTTGTCTATCAAAGCATCGTGCTCGATCAGCAAAAACGTGTCGCTCAGAGCTGAAGCAAGTTCATCGAGGTCGTGGCGCGCCATCGCGTCGTACCAACTCATCAGTGCATCCCGAACGTTGTTGACCTCTGTACTCATTGGGCTGCTCCTATGTTTATGGAATATGCGTTGGTGAACTGTTCGAGAGCTCGAGGCCCAAAATGTACTCGACCTGAGCCGCTGGACCTCGCCGGCTCAAAAGGAGGGTCCTCAGGACCAGTGCCGCCTCCGTTGATGTTTACGGTCCCCGCAATTAGTTCGCCTGCGAGTTCAATGTGTGTCGGATTGGAGGTCAAAGCACCTGCAGTCAATCCGTAGTCACCAGAGTTAGCTCGGCGGATACCCTCTTCAAAAGATTCAACGACGCAGACGGTAATGACTGGACCAAATGTTTCGGTTGTGATGAGCAGAGAATCATCCGGTGGATTCAAGACAACAGTCGGTGGATAAAAGTAGCCGACGCCAGGAATCGGCTCTCCTCCTGATAGAACTGTCGCCCCCCTGAGCTTCGCGTCAACGACATGTGAGTGAACCAAATCGCGTTGATCACCGTCGATGAGGGGACCAAGTCGAGTCTCGGGGTCTGTACCGTTCCCGACTTTCCAGTTCGCGACTTGAGCAAGCAACTCATCGACAAACTCCTCTGAGATTTCCCGATGAACGTATATTCGCTCAATTGACGTGCAAACCTGTCCCGTATTAAACAGGCTTCCCTCAACAGCCGTTTCGGCCGCCCATTTCACATCGACACCATCATCGATGACAAGTGCATCTTTTCCGCCGAGTTCGAGGAAGCACGGTATGAGCCGCGCTCCGGCTATCGCCCCGACTTTCCGCCCCGTGGCAATCGAACCTGTGAAGTGCACTAAATCAACATCGCCGTTCTCAACCAACGCAGATCCTGTTGATCCGTCCCCAAGGACAATGTTCACTACGCCCGGCGGTAAACAATCAAACACCTCAGAAAGAGCGGCCACAGCAAGTGGAGCTTTTTCGCTCGGCTTCACAACAACCGTGTTTCCCGCGACGAGGAGGGCGCCAATGACATCCGTTACCTGACAGACTGGATAATTCCATGGTGTCACTAACGCAGCCACTCCGTAGGGTTTGCGCAGGAGGCGACCTGCGCGTGCATCTGGTTCGTAAAAGAACTCGGTCGCCGCAGATATCTGGCTCTCCATCATCTCCGCAGAACCCTGGATGTCCTGCGTCGCCATAGCGATTGGCTTCCCCATCTCTCGTGATTCGATCAAAGCAAGGTCGGGTGCGGAATTGCGGAGGGCAGTGGCTACTTCACTGACGAGCTCTTTTCTCCGTTGGGCACCGAGATCCCACCACGCAGACTGCGATTGTCGGGCGGCTTCGACGGCACGAGAGACCTCTGCAAAATCAGAAATCGCGAAGCTGCCAACTGCGTCACCAGTGGCCGGATTGACGATTGTTGTTGTACCAGGCCCAGGTTCTGACGATTTACCATCGACCCAATTTGATGCGTGAATCTCAGCCACAAAGCCCCTTACGGTCTGCGAATTGCCTCGTAACTTCGTCGATATAGAAAAGTTATGTTTGCCTGGTGGACAATCGAGACATTCAACAATTATGATAATAAAATTACGGTTGACGTAATAATGTTATGTTACACGCAGTGCTCTTGTTTACCCATCAAAGGAGATCGGACAATGAAGAAAATAGTGCTAGCGGCAGCAACCTCGACAGTGTTGCTTTTGTCCGCGTGCAGTGGCGCTCCCGTGCCTGGCAGTACCAGCGATTCGGGAATCGAGTTAGTTTATTCGACTCCCGCAGGAGTTGGCGCCATCGAAAACGTGAACTGGAACTTGGCGGACGGAGAGCCTTTCGGCTTGGACCCCAATGCAAGTTGGAGCGGCTCACAGAACTTTGTTGGCAATTTGGTGTGCGAATCGTTGTTGTCGACGACCCCAGAAGGTGTTCTGGGTGCTGGCCTCGCGACGGATGTTTCCTATTCTGATGACACAACGGTCGTTGTGACACTGAGAGAAGGTGTCACTTTCTCTGACGGAAGCCCGATGACGGCAGAAGACGTGGTCTATTCCATTGAACGCTCGCGCACTAACCCTGCCTCACAGTTTGCCCCCGATCTCGTCACGGTTGACTCCGTCGTCGCGACTGATGCCGGTACGGTGACACTGACGTTGAACGAACCCAATTCGTTGATGAGGGGCATCTTGTCTACTGGTGCAGGAGCGATTGTTTCGCAGGCCGCGGCAGAGGGTAACGCCAATTTCGGAATGCCTGGTGACACTTCACTGATGTGTACTGGACCGTATGTATTGTCCGAGTGGAATCCCGGTTCGAACATCATCGTCCAGGCGAATCCAAACTGGTGGAACAAGGGTGACGGCAAACAGCTGACCCAGCAAATCACCTTCTCATTCATCACTGATCCTGCCGCGGCAGCAGCTGGATATGAGAGCGGACAGATCGACGGCGGGTTCCTTATTCCGCCATCGAGCATCAACACCTTGCAGGAGTCAACTGTTGGCACGCTCGGGTTTGGTCAAGGGACTTCCTTTGGAGCCTGGGTTCCAATCGTGAACACTGACCGCGCAATGTCCAACCCCAAACTTCGACAGGCCTTGGCTTTGAGCCTCGATTACGTCAGCCTGGTGAAAAGCGATACAGCCGGAGCGGGCATTCCTGCCAAGTCAATCGCTACTCCAGGATCATGGGCATATGAAACGGCAACCTTCCAGTCTGCCTGGGATGCGCTTCCTGACGTGGTTACCGATTTGGACGCCGCAAAGAGGCTTGTTGCAGAATCTGGCGTCAGCAACCCGGAACTCGTGATTGCTGCGTGGTCAGAGCTCCCCGACTCAGTCAACAGCGCTCTGGTGTTGCAGCAGGCAGCCAACTCGATTGGGTTCAACGCGACAATCAACAAAATCGGCTTTGACCGGGTCGCAGATTTGTACAGTGCCACCCCGAAGGAAGACATCGATATCTTCCAAACAAATTACCTCGCAACAGTGAACGACCCGTTGGTAATCTTGTCGCAAGTTGGACTTGATTCTGGTATGGCAAACTGGGGAGGTTACAGCAATTCCGAGGTAGCCGAACTCATCAAGACTGCACTCGCCACAAATGACGACGCTGCGCGTGCGCCAATCGTTGTTGAGATTCAGAAAATGATGGTGGCCGATTACGCATGGATTCCGACGACAACGACACCATCGCCGTACTTCATGAGCAACAAGATCTCGGGAGCTGTTACCGGTGCCCCTGCCCACCTGTGGACGGCATGGGCAGTGAATCTGGGTTCAACGGAATGAGTCCAATTCCGAGTCGTCAACCATCACCCGTGCGTTCCCTCGTCTGATCAGAATTAGACAATGAAACGCTTCGTGTGGCGGCGAGTAGGGCTGGGTGCACTAACGATTGTCCTCACGACTTTCTTAGTGCACCTGGCACTATACGCAGCACCGGGCGACCCGATTGGATACCTACTCAACGGCCAGCCCGCAACGCCCGAAAGGGTTGCAGCGCTCCGCGAGCAATTCCATCTTGATGATCCATTTTTCGTCAGGTACTTCTCTTGGGTATCGGATCTCCTGACTGGCGACTTGGGCATTTCCTCCTCGTTCAATGCAGAAGTTTCAATGCTCTTGGCTACGAGAATTCCGACGACGCTTCAGCTAGTACTGATTTCGATTGTTTTCATTTTCGGGTTCGGGCTATCCATGGGGATTTTTGCCGGTCTCAAGTCGGGCGGATTTGACAGCTTTACGATGACGATTGTGACAATATTGTCCTCCATACCCGCCTTTGTTGGTTCCTATCTGCTCATCAATTTCTTCGCAGTTCAACTCGGCTGGTTTCCCGCTATCGGTTCGGGAGACGGAAGCGTGTTGTCAACACTCTGGCACATGACTTTGCCCGCGATTGCTCTCGCCTTGAGCGCGGGGTCCTACGTCGCCCGCACGACTCGAGCATCCGTCAAGGTTGAAGGTTCTTCAGAGCATGTCGTGACGGCGACCGTTAGGGGTATCCCTCGGGGAAAGATCTTGTCTCGGCACATCATCCGAAATGCGCTACTGCCGATTATGAGTCTCGGCGGACTGCTGCTCGTGGGCCTCATGGTTGCAACCGCATTTGTTGAACAGGCATTCGCGATAAACGGGTTGGGTAGCTTGCTAGTGGTTGCTGCTCGCCAACAGGATTTCGCATTAGTTCAAGCGATAACTCTGATTATGGTTGTTTCTTTTGTTGTGGTTAATTTGGCGGTCGACATCCTTTCCTGGATTTTGGATCCTCGTATGCGAAGCGACGGTGCCTGATGTCAATCGGACAATTGGCACTGCGGCGGAGTGCTGGCTCTCGTAAGAGTGCCAAGAAATTTGGGTGGTTAGGTTGGGCGGCAGTTTGCGTCCTTTCGACGTTCGCGTTCTTTGGTGTGTTTGGCGCGGCAGTGGCTCCACACGACCCAAACAAAATTGATTTGGCCTACGCATATGTTGGCCCGATCCCAGGTCACCTACTCGGATTTGACGAATTAGGAAGAGACCTTTTTTCCCGACTTTTGGTTGGCGCTCAGTCCAGCTTGCTCGGCCCTTTTATGCTGGTTTTCTTTGCAACCCTTGCGGGAACAACCCTTGCGGTTGTGGCCGCGTGGCGACGCGGCTGGGTCGACGCACTGTTGTCGACTGGAGTGGATATTGCGATTGCCTTCCCCGGCATTCTGTTAGCAATCATTCTGGTCACGATTTTTGGAGCGAGCCTCCCGGTTGCTGTTTTAGCGCTAACCCTTGCCTACACACCGGGGTTAGCCAGGCTTTTGCGCACTTCGGCCACACGAGAGACAGGAATGGAATACATCAAGGCGCTGAAAGTTTTGGGATTTAGCGATAGTCGAATAATTTTTAGACACCTACTGCCGAATCTTGCTCCCTATATTTTTGCCCAAGCCATCGTCATGTTCGGCTACGCCGTGCTAGATATTGGCGCGCTGTCTTTCCTGGGTCTGGGCGTCCAAGCGCCGACATCCGACTGGGGTTCCATGGTTGCGGCCGGGGCATCAGGATTACTCCAAGGTTATCCAACGCAAACGATCGCCGCGGGTTCGTGTTTAGTCCTAACCGCTGTCTCTTTCGCCATTATTGGGGAACGCTTGGCGAGAGTCTGGGGTGTCGAATGAGCCTGATCAAGGTTGACTCGCTCTCGATTGACGTGCTGATAGATGGCGCCCACTCGCGGGTAATCCATGAGGTCTCATTCGAAGTTGAACCCGGCGAGGCTCTTGGAATTGTGGGCGAATCGGGTTCAGGGAAGAGCCTTACGCTTCGAGCAATCGCTGGGCTTACCCCGCCAGAGTCGGTAATGGGCGGCCGTATTGACTTCAACGACTTTGACATCACGGAGATGACTAGCGACCGTTTGCTCGAATATCGCTCATCCCAAATTGCCATGATTTTTCAAGATCCTCGCGCGGCCATTAATCCGGTGCGAAAAATTGGCGATTTCCTGGTGGAAAACGTTGTCACCAATTTGGGTTGGTCTCGAAGTCAGGCGCGTTCACGCGCAGTCGAAGTTCTCACCGAAGTCGGTATCACCAATCCGGAGAAGCAACTTCGTGCATTTCCGTCAGAACTCTCTGGCGGGATGCTTCAGCGAGTCATGATTGCCTCAAACCTTCTCTACCAACCCGATTTGTTGTTGGCGGATGAACCAACGACCGCGCTGGACGTGACGACGCAATCCTCGGTGATGGCCTTGATCGATGATTTGCGGGTTACTCGAGGTATGGCGATGATTTTTGTCACCCATAATCTTGAGTTAGCTGCCGCAGTTTGTGACCGGATTCTCGTGATGTATGCCGGACGAATCATTGAGTCCCTACCCGCGCGCAACTTGCACGGGCACTCCCGTCACCCGTATACCCGCGCCCTTCTCAATGCTCGACCGCAAGCAGAAGGGCACGAGAAGCGACTGGTGGCGATTCCCGGGCAGCCCGCGTCCGGGCTCGAGTGGACAACGGGCTGCACGTATGCGTCCCGTTGCTCTTTTGCGCAAGAAATTTGTCGAACAGACCTCCCGGAAATGAGAAAAATTGGGACAAGCGAAGTGGCATGCCACCGCGCGGATGACATTCGCTGGGATAAACAATGACAATCCCTTTGATAAAAGTCTCACAACTAACAAAGCATTTTGGCAATCTGCTTGCTCTTGATGATGTCAGTTTTGAGGTTCCTCACGGAGGGTCAGTAGCGATTGTGGGAGAGTCTGGTTCCGGGAAAACCACCGCGGCAAAGATCCTCGTTGGTCTTGAACGTGCGACATCAGGAAGGGTTGAAGTCGATGGAATGGATTGGTCGACGCCGTCGACAAGTTCGAGAGCCCGGCGAGAACGGGCACGGTACTTACAAATTGTTTTTCAAGACCCCTACTCCTCGCTTGATCCTCGCCAATCGATAAAGTCAGCGCTGAGAGAGGCTCTCTTAGCTTCCGGCAAGCCCAGGGACCAGGTCGACAAGCTCGCCGTTGAGTTGGCGGATCTCGTCGCACTGCCTAGTCGGATTCATGATGCTCGTCCCGCTCAACTTTCGGGAGGCCAACGGCAGCGTGCAGCCATTGCGCGTGCGCTCGCTGCCCAACCCAAGGGATTGATTCTTGATGAATCGGTAGCAGCGTTAGATGTATCAATCCAGGCACAAATATTGAACTTACTGACGGACATTCGAGAGCAAACGGGTATTGCCTATCTCTTCGTTAGCCATGATTTGGCAGTGGTGCGTTATTTCTCCGACGAGGTGATTGTCATGAAGGGTGGTCGTGTTGTCGAGAGCGGGAAAACCGAAAGTGTCATGAATCAGCCACAGCATGAATACACCAAACTGCTGTTGGCAAGCATTCCAAGGCCTGGATGGGTACCCGGGAAGAGGACTATCTGATGACTAGTGTTGAAATCATGGCTCAGGAAAAAAAGGACGAACACTCGGCTGCAGGGTTGAAAGTAAAGGGTGCAAAGCACCGTCGGCGACCAAAAGATAAGACCGAGAAACTCATCCTTGATGAGGCCGAGGAACTTCTCATCTCGATGATTGCCGGAAACTCTGAGGGACTCAACTTTCTTGCATCATTGCGCATCACGGATGTACTCACGAGCATCAACTCGAAACTGCCCGAAGATATGCCTCCGATGACAACAGGAGCGGCTTATCAGATCTGGACGAGCCAATCGAGCTTCCAAGATGCGTTGTTGGATCGAATCATGAACAGAGTGTCCACTCCGTGGGAGGGCGAGATTCGCTCAAAAATTGAAGAAGTCTTCCAGCAGGACATTCCTTGGCAGACAGCCGTCAAAAAGGTGTTTGAGTCAGCAGTCGTAGATGAATCGTGGCATGAGCTCACTCTTGCCATCGGCCTAACTGCGTTTGTGTCTCCCGAACGAATTCGCCTCGCTGAAGAGAAGGGGAACACCGAGTACGTAAGGGTTTTTGGTTCGATTCTCAACGACCTGTTGGCATATACAAAACGCACTTTGGTTCCAGGCTTGGTCATTGAAGACCTGGTGTGGGCAATTGAGGCTGCAACAGTAGGGTTACACCTCCGCCATCGAACCCACCCCGAGTTGGTCGTAAGGGCAGGCGCACGGGGAGGAAGCCTCGACTCAATCATGATTTTTTCCATTTTTTCCGGGATGTCGGAGCCGGAATTATCTTCGCGAGAAGACAGATCCACGGTAGAGGGTGAATTCCAAATTGATGGCCCATGAGGTCGTCTTTCGCGGTGCGAGGACGATTGACCCTGAAACAAATCTTGATGCGGTGTGCGACGTCGCCATTGACCGTGGCAAAATCACTGCGGTCGTTCCCGGTGGGAATCCTCTTCTTGTCGCGAGATTGGAAATCGACGCAACGGGTCTCGTTCTAGCGCCGGGCTTCATCGACCTTCACAGTCACTGTAATGATTTGCCGTCACGCTTGCTGCAAGTCTGTGATGGTGTAACGACAGCTCTTGAGCTTGAGGCGGGAGAGCTAGACGTCTATCGTGCCTATCGTGAACTTTCGGATGCCGGTAGTCCCAACAACTTCGGGTTTTCGACATCTTGGGCATTGGCCCGCATGCAATCGTGTGGTTTGGATGTGTCCGAGTGTCTCGGCGCATTTGCTACGAATATAGATTCGCCTGAGTGGCATCGCGTGTTAACGAGCTATGAACAAGGGCACATGATTGATGCGCTTTCCCGTTCTTTGGATGATGGAGCATTGGGCATCGGCATTCTGCTGGGCTACTGTCAAGAGTCTCCTGGCGAGGAATACCTCGAGGTCGCCCAACTTGCCGCAGACACCGGAACTGCGACATTTACACATGTTCGAGAATTTGACCGAACAGATAGCGGTTTGTTTGGTGCGCAGGAAGTGGTTGCTGCCGCATTAACCACCGGCGCCCACATGCATCTTTGCCATGTCAACAGCACGTCATTGAGACAGATTGACGCTGTACATTCGATGCTGAGCGGAGCGCGTGAGCAGGGGTTACCTGTCACTACGGAAGCATATCCTTACGGTGCCGGTGCAACTTTCCTTGGGTCTGGCTTTCTGCACCCTGACGCGTTGGCACAACTCGGACTTAAACCGAACGATATCTACCTTCTTGCCAGTGGGGAGCGGCCACAATCCGATAGCCGACTTCTGGAGTTACGCGAGGCAGACCCTAGCGCCATGGTCATCGTCGATTTCCTCAACGAATCAGATACAGACGATCGTGGCTTCCTGACCCGCGCTTTGCTGTTTGACGACACGGCCGTTGCTTCCGACGCCATGCCTTTGGTCTTCCCTCCTGGCACCGAGCATTCCACTGGATTGCAGGACTTGCCGAGCGGAACAACGACACATCCTCGGACCTCCGGCACATTTAGTCGCATCTTTCGCTGGTACGTCAGGGAGCTCGGAATTCTTGAACTAGCAGAGGCTGTTCGCAGGTGCACTCTGATTCCGGCGGAGATTCTCGCAAATGTTTCTCCGCAAATGAGAAGCAAGGGCAGAGTCCAAGTTGATGCGGATGCGGATCTTGTGATTTTTGATGCGGGTCATATTTCTGACAATGCCACTTATTCAGATCCAGTTCAGATTTCGAGCGGAATCAACCACGTGATTGTGAACGGTGTCTTTGTTGTAAGAGATGGAGAGCTTATTGACGGTGTTTTGCCGGGAAAGCCAGTAAGAGGAGAAGTACATGCCTAGAGGAGAAACTCGGGGGTTGATCGAGGAATTGAGGGCCTGTCTACCTGGTCAAGTTACCCAGGAAGAGAGCGAAATTGCGCGTCACGCCGGCGGAGAGGGATACAGCGTCTCCGTTAACCCCGCCGCTGTCGTGATGGCTCGCTCAACGCAGGATGTGCAAACGGTGATGCGCTTGTGTTCCCAGGCAAATGTGCCCGTAGTTCCGTTCGGAATTGGGACGTCGCTCGAGGGTCACGTAACTCCTGTCGAAGGCGGGATAAGTCTGGACATGTCCGAGATGGACAGGATTCTCGAAATCTCCCCCGATGACTTGACGGTAATTGTCCAGCCCGGATTGAGAAGAGTTTCGCTCAACGAAAGTCTTGCTGAAAAGAAACTCTTTTTCTCTGTAGACCCAGGATCGAATGCAACGCTCGGCGGAATGGCCTCGACCGGAGCCTCAGGTACTACAACTGTCCGCTATGGGTCAATGCGGGAAAACGTTATGGCACTCGAGGTAGTTCTGGCTGACGGCACAATTGTGAGAACCGGAACGAGGGCACGGAAAGACTCCGCTGGTTACGATCTCACGCGCTTACTCGTGGGGTCAGAAGGGACCCTTGGAGTAATCACCGAGTTGACACTGCGGGTTTTTGGGATTCCCGAGTCCATGGCGGGCGGGTCCGGCACATTCGAGAAATTATCTGATGGCGTATCTGCAGCAACCGAATTGGTTAAACGCGGATTGCCGGTCGCTCGTTGTGAATTCTTGGATGCATATAGCGTCAAAGCAATCAACGCCTACCTGGGTACAACTCTGAAAGAAGCGCCCACACTGTTTTTGGAGCTCCACGGATCGGCGAGCAGCATAGACCTGCTTGCACATGAAGCAGAGGAGATTCTCAAGAGTTTTGGTGCTACTGACCTGGCATGGACCTCAGATGAAAGCGAGCGTCTCCAACTGTGGAAATCAAGATATAGCGCCTACCCGGCAGTAATTGCTTCGAGAGTTGGTGCCGCAGTGATCACAACGGACTCTGCAGTTCCATTGTCAAAACTTCCTGGAGCAGTGGAGTATGCGCAGGAAGTCTTCGACAGCCAACCGTTCACGTGGTCAGTTTTGGGACATGTTGCTGACGGAAATTTCCACGCATTATTGCAGTTTGACCCACTTGACGAAAACGCCCTTGCCGCGGCAAAATCCGCGACGCAGAAGTTGACTGCGCGCGTTATTGAGCTTGGTGGCACATGCACGGGAGAACATGGAATTGGTCTAGGGAAGCGTGAGTCTTTAGAAAGCCAAGTTGGCAGCGAAAGGATTGAATTGATGCGTTCTGTCAAACGCGCTTTTGACCCTGGAAACATTCTTAATCCAGGAAAAGTTATGTTCCCCGAGGGTGGACGATGAATACATCATCACTGTCGCTGGGCCACGATCGCATGGCCGCCTTGGAGACCGCCTTTGAAATCCTGCGGGAATCGTGGGAGGGCTTCGATTCGGCTCGACCGGGCCAACCGCCGACGAGTGCGAACTCACTATCAGTTCTTTCACAGGAGGTCCCGAGTGACGGAATTGGCGCCATTGCAGCGTTAAGGGAAGCAGAGGTCTTCCTTGACGAAAGCCTGGCGCAGAGCCGCCCTCGGTTCTTTGGTTATGTCGGGTCGTCTGGACTTGAGGTTGGGGTGTTAGCAGAAGCTTTGTCTGCGTCACACGATGTGAACATGGCGTCTGTCGCTGCAACGGCGACGATAGTGGAGCAACAAACAATCCAGTGGGTTTCCGAATTTGTCGGCTTCGGCCCAACACACGGCGTCATCACGAGCGGTGGTATGTTGTCTAATCTGACAGCCCTCGCCGTGGCCCGCGAACAAGCGCAACCCGGCACGCGACAATCCGGGTCCGACGGTCGAGGGACTCTCTATATCAGTGCGGAAGCACATTCCAGCATTGATCGTTCGGCTGAACTTTTGGGTTTAGGTTCCAATGCGGTCAGAGCCATTCCCATCGACGAAAACCGGCGCATGGATGTTGGTGCTTTAGAAGAACAGATTCAAGCTGACATTGCCAACGGTTTCGTCCCTGTAGCGGTTGTTGCAACGGCAGGGACAACGTTGACCGGTGCAGTAGACCCGATAAGGGCTATTTCGGATGTTTGTCAACGTCATGGGGTGTGGTTACACGTCGACGGTGCTTACGGGTTACCGGCAGCCGCAACGGATTCGGCAGGGGCTCTGTTCGATGGAATTGACCTCGCAGATTCAGCCACGATTGATGCGCACAAGTGGCTGTTCGTGCCGAAGGCCTGTGGTGTCCTGCTCATGAGAAATAATGAGGCATTGCTCGCGACCTTTGGTCACGCCGCGTCGTACATGGTTGATGTCGAAGAAAACCCGGTAGACCGGACCCTCGAGTACTCACGACCTTTTAGGTCCTTGAAACTATGGGTCGCATTCCGGGCACATGGGGCAGATGCTATTCGCGCGGCACTTGAAGACAATGTCCAACTAGCCCGACGCTTAGCTGAAATGGTTGCAGAAACGCCCAATCTTGAACTTGTTGTTGAACCGCAACTCTCGATTGTGCCTTTTCGGAGGTTCCCACAAAAGGGTTCGGTAGATCAACACAATTCCGCTATCGCAAAGCAGATGCAATTAGATGGCGACGCGTATATCACAAGTGCAATTGTGGACGGGAAGACTGTCCTTCGGCCCTGCTTCACAAATTTCCGAACGACGTTCGATGATGTCGTCGAGCTGTTGGCCATAGTCGAGAAAACAGGGTCCATGCTCGAAAGCCAGGAGAGGATGAACTAGAAGCGATGCACGCTCTGCGCATTTCACACGCTGAATCCTTGGATGATTTAGAAGCCGTTAATGATTTTCTCTGCCACGTATGGGGAAGTAAATCGGAGATGTTGCCTGTCGACGTGGGTCTCGCTGCGACGCATGTTGGTGCCTACTGCGCCGCCGCCTACCTGGGGGATCAAATAGTTGCGGCATCTTTTGGATTCCTTGGCCAGTTTCGCGGTGAGCAGATTTTGCATTCTCATATAACTGGTTCGGTGCGGCCCGGTGCCGGATACGAATTGAAACTGCACCAATTCGAATGGGCTCAGGCGCAGGGTCTGAGCGGAATTACATGGTCTGTTGACCCACTGGTGCGGAGAAACTCTGTTTTCAACTTCACGAAACTCGGCGCTTCAGCGGTCGGATACTTACAAAATTTTTATGGAACGATGAACGATGAGATCAATTTCGGTGATGAAACCGATCGGTTGTTTTTGTTGTGGACCATGTCTGAGCCCGCCATGACGTCGACCCATCCCGAGGGTTCAATTGCTGTTGAGTTGCCGGAGGACATCGAAGCTCTGCGCAAAAGTGACCTGCCAGCGGCTTTTGCATGGAGGCAAAAGATTCGCAAAACCTTGAAGCCACTGCTGGATGACGGTTGGACAATCAGTCGAATGCAGGGGCGCACACACTTACTAGTAGACCCACCTAAAGGAGCATAATGAAACTCGAATCTGTGGAACTGATTGGTCTTGATGTACCTCTGAAGTCGCCATTTCGCACTTCAGCAGGCACCCAAAACGTGCAGAAAGTTGTCTGGGTCCATGCGATTACCGATGTGGGTGAAGGCTGGGCTGAATGCGCCGCCTTTGCTCTGCCGGACTACTCAAGCGAGTATCGCGATGGAGCCGCTGCAGTCTTGAAAGACTTCTTCATCCCCGGACTGAAGAAACTTGGGGCCAATTTGACTGCTGAGGGCGTTGCGCCAGCCCTGCGCTGGGCAAAAGGTCATCGGATGGCAAAAGCTGCCTTGGAAACGGCAATATTGGACGCACAACTGCGTGCGGCGGGTGTGTCTTTCGCCCAGTACCTCGGCGCCGTGAAGACAAAGGTTCCCGCGGGAGTTTCCGTTGGGATTATGGACTCTCTCACCGAGTTGATGGACGTTGTGGAAGGGTTTCTTGCCGACGGGTATCTAAGGATCAAATTGAAAATTGAACCGGGTTGGGATTATGAGCCAGTGAAACTCGTGCGCGAAACATATGGGCCCGATTTACTGTTGCAAGTTGATGCAAATACGGCCTACACCCGTGACGATTTCGACCTTTTGAAGAGGCTGGACGAATTCAATCTGCTCCTGGTGGAACAGCCGATCGACGAAGAAGACGTGCTCGGACATGCCCGATTGGCGGCTTATATCGACACTCCAGTGTGCTTAGACGAGTCAATTGTGTCAGCGGACAGCGCACGGGATGCCATAGAACTCGGCGCAGCTGAAATCATAAACATCAAACCAGCCCGCGTCGGCGGGTACATCGAAGCAGTCAAAATCCATGACGTTGCACTTGCCGCAGGCGTACCTGTTTGGTGTGGCGGCATGCTCGAGACAGGGATCGGTCGTGCTGCGAACTTGGCGTTAGCAGCACTACCCAACTTCATGCTTCCAGGCGACACATCGGCGTCATCTCGATATTTTGAAGTAGACACCACAGAGCCGTTTGTCATGGTCGACGGGCACATTGACGTTCCAACCGGACCTGGGATTGGGGTTGACCCAATACGTGAAATTGTCGACCGCTATACCGTTTCTCAAGAGTGGGTTTAGTGAACGACGTGTCGAGCGGTCAGTGTGGCGGTTCCCCCAAGGGCGATAGGTCGCTCCACTTCTAGCGCGTAGGGAATGGGCGTGCCGACGGGCCAGTGTAGACCTGCTGAGGACGACCGATTTTGGTCGCTGGGTCTTGACGGGCCTCGCGCCAGTGTGCGATCCAACCGGGAAGCCGTCCAATGGCGAACAACACGGTGAACATCCTCGTCGGGAAACCCATGGCCTTGTAGATGACGCCGGTGTAGAAGTCGACGTTGGGATACAACTGCCGTTCCTGAAAGTAAGGCTCGGCCAGCGCGATTTGCTCGAGTTCCTTGGCGATGTCAAGCAACGGGTCAGTCACACCCAGTTGATCAAGGATCTCGTCCGCGCTCTCTTTAACGAGGCGGGCGCGTGGGTCATAGTTTTTGTACACGCGGTGTCCAAATCCCATGAGTTTGATCTGCTCGTCCTTGTTTTTGACCCGCTCCACAAACTTGGCGACACCCTCGCCTGAGTCTCGAATCTTACCCAGCATCGACAGGACGGCTTCGTTCGCACCTCCGTGCAACGGGCCGCTCAGCGCGCTGATGCCCGCCGAGACAGACGAGAAGATTGTGGCGTCGGTCGACCCGACCAGACGAACCGTCGACGTTGATGCGTTCTGCTCGTGGTCCGCGTGCAGGATGAGCAAACGGTCTAACGCTTTCGCGAGAAGTGGGTTCACCTCGTAGGGCTCCGCCATGAGTCCAAAGTTCAGACGCAAAAAATTGTCGACGAATGATTGTGAATTGTCGGGGTACAAAAACGCTTGACCGATCGACTTCTTGTGAGCGTATGCCGCAATCACGGGCAGTTTGCCGAGGAGACGCATAGTCGACAGCTCAACTTGCTCTGCGTCATGAACGTTGAGCGAATCCCCGTAGTAGGTCCCGAGAGCGCCAACCGCGCTAGATAAAACGCTCATCGGATGCGCGTTGTGAGGCAGTGCGTCGAAGAATCGCTTCAGGTCCTCATGCAACAGCGTATGGTGACGAATCCCGTCATCAAATTTTGCGAGTTCCGCGGGGGTCGGCAATTCCCCGTAAATGAGGAGGTAGGCGACTTCGATGAACGTCGAGTTCTTGGCGACATCTTCAATTTCATAGCCGCGATAGCGCAGGATTCCCTTGTCGCCATCGATAAAAGTTATCGCGCTTTCGGTTGGTGCCGTGTTGACGAATCCACGGTCAAACGTGTTCAGCCCAGTTTGCTTGTGCAGCGATGCGATGTCGATGGCGTTCGGACCCTCGACGGAACCGACAATAGGGAACTCCGCCGCGCCGCCCGGGTATTCCAAGCGTGCGGTGGGGTTTTTCTCGTTGGTCACAGGCTCTCCTCGCAGACGTTCATGCTGTTGCCCAGCCTAGAACACGCCGGCAAATGCTGTGACCCGCGTCGTGTGGCAACAAAATTAGCCCTGCGGAGGTAAAGCGACAATAATCTCGTGGTCACCAGGAATGGGGCCGCTCTTCGATGCTCCGCCAGGACTCCCGATTTCTTTGAAGAAATCGACGTTGGCGCGATAGTAATCGCTCCATTTTTCAGGCAGGTCGTCTTCGTAGTAAATCGCTTCGACGGGGCAAACGGGCTCGCAGGCACCACAGTCAACACACTCGTCGGGGTGAATGTACAGCATGCGGTCACCCTCGTAAATACAGTCGACGGGACATTCGTCGATGCATGCTCGATCCTTGAGATCGACACACGGAAGTGCGATTACATATGTCATGCGGTACGTCCCTCCAATCCGTTCGATTCTACCGAGCGCTGTTGCTCTGAATGTGCGGCCATGCACTGGCGAGTCCACACAATAGCGAAGCGCCAATCACCCAAGCGTTACCCGCGTCGGTAGCGGCAATGAGGACACTTCCACCAGTAGAACGCTGAGCCAGGATCAGAATCGTCACGAGTAATCCGAGGGAACCCGCAATCGTGATGATGCGGTCGTCGGTCAATAATCGCAGCGAAACCAGGAAGGCGGCAACGACACCCAGTCCAGCGGCCAAGACCCACGGGAACGATTCACCGTGAACAACAGTCATCACAACAGCAATAATGGCTCCACCCAGAAATGTCTGAATAACTCGGAGGATGCGATTAGCCATCGAGGCGATACATCCAGCCGTGGGTGTCCTCGCGACGGCCGTACTGGATGTCGGTGAGTTCCGCGCGAAGTGACAGGGTCAGTTCGCCGGGGCCAGCGTCGGCTGATCCGATCGTGAAGTCTTTTGCCTTGATTTGCGCAATCGGAGTGATCATGGCGGCCGTCCCACACGCGAACGCTTCGACAATCTCGCCGCTCGCGACGCCGTCGCGCCACTCCTGGATGGTGACGGGTCGACGGGTCACCGTGTGACCGCGTTCTTCTGCGAGCGCCAACACGGAGTCTCGTGTGATGCCAGGAAGAATCGAATCCGACAGCGGCGTGACGAGTGAGCCGTCTTTGTATACGAGAACGACATTCATGCCGCCGAGTTCCTCGATGTAGGAATTCGTCGTCGAATCCAGGAACAGCACCTGCTGGCACCCGTTCGCGTAGGCCTCGTTTTGGGCAACCATTGATGCCGCATAGTTTCCACCCGCCTTAGCAGCGCCGGTGCCGCCCTTTGCAGCGCGGGAATAGGTCTCGGACAGCCAAAGGACGATGGGCGTGACGCCGTCCTTGAAGTAGGGTCCCGCTGGACCCGCGATCACATAGAACGCGATTTTATTCGCCGACCGCACACCGAGGAATGCTTCTTTGGCGAACATGAACGGTCGAAGATAAAGGCTTGCATTGGGGGTCGCCGGCACCCAATCGCCATCTACCGAGATGAGCGCTTTAAGGCTCTCCAGGAAGTACTCAACGGGAAGCTCCGGTAGCGCCATTCGCCGAGCGCTGGCCTGGAAACGCCGTGCGTTGGCGTCGGGGCGGAACGTCCAGATACTGCCGTCCGCATGCCGGAATGCCTTGAGCCCCTCAAAGATTTCCTGGCCATAGTGCAAAACCGCCGCGGACGGGTCGAGTTCAATCGGGCCATACGGTTGAATTCGGGGGCGGTGCCACCCGCCCTTTTCACTCCAACAAATATCGACCATGTGGTCGGTCATAAAGTCACAGAAACCGGGGTTCGCAAGAATCGCGTCGCGTTCGGCGACACCCTTGGCTTGAAGGTTGAGATGGCGGTGAAATTCGAGCGAAGTCATGGTAACTACATTACCAATCGACGAAACGAGACTCTACGCCGAGAGGATCGCGACGATGGCGTCACCGACAGCGGCCGTCGCGCGCGGGATGTCGCCGCGTGCGGCGAGATCCGCCAGCACGGCGTCGTGGATCGCGGCGGCTTGTGCGGGAAGACCATTGTGCTCGAGAAGGAGCGCGGCGGACAAGATTGCCGCGGTCGGATCGGCTTTCTGTTGGCCAGCTATGTCTGGCGCTGAACCGTGTACAGGTTCGAACATGCTCGGGAACGCCTTGTCGGGGTTGAGGTTCGCGCTCGCGGCGAGACCGATTCCACCGCCGATTGCCCCAGCAAGGTCGGTGAGGATGTCGCCAAACAAATTGTCGGTCACGATGACATCGAACCGCGATGGGTTGGTGACGAGGAAAATTGTCGCCGCATCGACGTGAAGATAGTCGACCGCTACATCAGGGAATTCCGCGGCCACGGCGTCGACCGTGCGCTGCCAAAGGGACCCTGCAAATGTCAACACGTTGGTTTTGTGGACGAGCGTGAGTCGCTTGTCACGCCGCATGGCCGTCGCAAAGGCGAATCGAGCCACGCGCTCGACTCCATGAGCGGTATTGACGGACGACTCAGTTGCGATTTCGAATGGAGTGCCCGGGCGGAGGACACCGCCGTTACCAACGTAAGGGCCCTCGGTTCCCTCGCGCACGATCACAAAGTCCACGACACCGGGATTCGTCAGCGGGCTCACGACGCCGGGAAACATCGTGGTCGGCCGGTAGTTTACGTACTGGTCGAAGGCGAACCGCAGCTTGAGCAACAAGCCGCGCTCGATAATTCCGCCCGCTAACCGGGCATCGCTCGGGTCTCCGCCGACAGCACCGAACAGAATCGCTTCGTGTTTCGCAAGTGCATCGAGGGTTGCGTCGGTCAATATTTCGCCGGTCGATAAAAAGTGCTCGGCGCCCATCGTGTATTCGGTCGCGCGTACTTCGGCGGTCGCCCCGACCGCGGCTCGCAGCACCTTGAGCGCTTCGGTAGTGACCTCTGGTCCGATTCCGTCGCCGGGTATTACTGCTATATCGAGTACGCGTGACATGGTGAGTCCTTACAGTTCCAGTACTTCGATAGCCTTCATGACCGAGGCATCAATCTCTGAGGCAACTTTAGCGAGTACCGCATCGTCGACGCGCGAATCGACCGTGAGAATGCTCAACGCATTTCCGCCGCGCTGCTGGCGGGCAATCTGCATCCCAGCGATGTTCACGTTCGCCGCACCGAACTCTCGACCGTAAACCGCCACGATTCCCGGGCGGTCGGTGTACTCCATGACGATGAGGTGCTGGGCCATGGGGACCTCGACGTCGAATTCGTTAATGCTGACAATTTTTTGAGCTTGGCGCTGTCCCGTCAATGTTCCCGCGACCGAAATCTGCGAGCCGTCAACGAGAGTTCCGCGGATCGTGAGTAGGTTGCGATACTCGTCACTCGCGGTTTCGGTCACGAGGCGAACGGCCACACCGCGTTGCTCGGCGACAAGCGGCGCATTGACGTAACTGACGTGCTCTGACGAAATCGCGCTGAAGATTCCCTTCAGTGCCGCAAGTTTGAGCACCGACACATCAAACTGTGCGATCTCTCCGCGCACCTCGACGTCGATCGCGGCGATGGCGTTGCTCGCGAGTCCGGCAAAGACTTGTCCCAGTTTTTCCATGAGCGGTAGCCCAGGCCGAACGGTCTCGTCAATCGCTCCCCCCGCGACGTTGACCGCGTCGGGGACCAGTTCACCGTCGAGGGCGAGGCGAACTGATTTTGCGACCGACACTCCTGCTTTTTCTTGGGCTTCGTCGGTCGACGCACCAAGGTGCGGGGTCAACTGGATGTTGTCGAGAGCCAGAAGCGGTGAATCCGTCGGGGGTTCGTTGACAAAGACGTCGAGGCCGGCCGCGGCGATTTGTTGTGACGACAGCGCGTCGAACAAGGCCGCTTCGTCGATGATTCCGCCGCGACTCGCATTCACGATTCGCAGGGTGGGTTTGGCCTTCGCAAATTGCGCTGCACTAATCAGCCCGGTTGTTTCAGGGGTTTTGGGAATGTGGATCGTAATGAAGTCTGAGCTCTCCATCAACACGTCAAGTTTCACCATCTGGACGCCGAGTTGTTGCGCGCGTGCCGGTGCAACAAATGGGTCGTACGCGATGAGATTCACCCCGAAGCCCGCGAGGCGTTCGGCCACCAGCGCACCGATACGTCCAAGCCCAACGATGCCCACGGTCTTGTCGAAGAACTCGACACCCGTGAATTTCGAACGATTCCACTGACCGGCCCTCGTCGACGCGTCGGCGTCCGGAATGAACCGAGCGAGCGACAACAAGTGACCAATCGCGAGTTCCGCCGCCGAAATCACGTTCGAGGTCGGTGCGTTGACGACCATGATTCCCGCTGCGGTCGCCGCCTTGATGTCGACGTTGTCCAGTCCGACGCCCGCGCGGGCGACGACGACGAGCTCGCTGCCCGCGGCGATAACTTCCGCATCAACCATGGTCGCACTGCGCACGAGCAGCGCTTTCGCACCGGGCACGGCAGCGAGAAGTGCGGCGCGATCCGTTCCATCAACGTGCCGCACGTCAAAGTCGGGTCCCAGCGCCTCGACCGTAGCGGGCGAGAGCTCTTCGGCAATCAAGACCAGGGGCTTTGCCACGGTGTTCCTTGTCAGTGCCGGGCGGTGCGCGTGGGCGACCGCGAATGAATAAGGCCTGCCACGCACGCGGGAGCAGTGAAGTCAGTCTAGCGCGACACGTGTTTTAGCCGTTCGTGAGGAAGTCGATGACGAGTCGCAACTCGATGTCTTTTTCGAACGCAAGAATCGACAATGCGGTGGCGTTGACCGCCGCAAAACCCGCCGCCAACAGCAACGCCATGGAACCCGCGCCGCGTTTCCAGCCAACGACGGTGGCGACCAGGAACGTGACAGCGGGAAGTGCAACTCCCACAATCAGCAAAGACCACGGCACTGTGTCGGCCGGGGCACCGAACTGGATTTGGTAGTAGGACGGAAGATTCAACAAATTCCCGAGTGCCGTCCAGAACGGGTAGGCGAAAAGGAATCCCGCGACGGTAAGCACCGAAAGTCGTCCGAACAGGCTCGGCCGATTGTTCTCGTCTACCTCGGTCATTGGGCCGGCACCCCGAAAAACAGGGGAAACGGAAACAGGAGCGCGAGTCCGAGCGCCAACACCACAGCGCGTGCGCTCGGCGATTGGAGAAGGGACACCGTCGCAAAAAACCACAGTGCGGGTGACACGATGGCAAAGAACTCGCCGAACTGAGACATCGCCTGCGCGAAACGATCGTCAATTCCAATGAGTTGGTTGGACTGGACGGCGAACAGCCACGCGACGACGTATCCGAGGTACACCGCGCCATAGGCGACGAGAGCGATGCGAATTAGCGCGCGGCGCTTCCGTCGGTGTAGTCGGCATCCTGTTGCTTCCAGGCAAAGAGCGCGCGGAGCTTGCGGCCGGTCTCCTCGATCGGGTGCGTCTCACCCTTGAGGCGAAGAGCCTTGAACTCGGGTGCGCCGGCGTCCTGGTCGTTGATGAAACGGGTCGCAAACGCGCCCGACTGAATGTCGGCCAGGATGGCCTTCATGTTTTCCTTGACCGAAGGGTCAATGACGCGAGGGCCCGAAACGTAGTCGCCGTACTCGGCGGTGTCAGAGACCGACCAGCGTTGCTTGGCGATTCCGCCCTCCCACATGAGGTCGACAATGAGTTTGAGTTCGTGCAGAACCTCGAAGTACGCGATCTCGGGCTGGTAACCCGCCTCGGTCAGAACCTCGAAACCGTACTGGACGAGTTGCGACGTTCCACCGCAGAGAACCGCCTGCTCTCCGAAGAGGTCCGTTTCGGTCTCTTCCGTGAAGGTGGTTTTGATTCCACCGGCTCGTAGTCCGCCGATAGCTGCGGCGTACGACCACGCGGTGTCCCACGCGTGACCCGATGCATCAACCTCGACCGCGACAATCACGGGAACACCACGGCCGGCGACGAATTCACGACGGACAGTGTGCCCCGGACCCTTTGGCGCGACGAGAATGACGTCGACGCCCGCGGGGGCTTCGATGTAGCCGAAGCGGATGTTGAAACCGTGGCTGAAGAGAAGGGTCTTGCCCTCGGTGAGGTTCGGCAGAACGTCGGCTTTATAGAGGTGACGCTGGTACTGGTCGGGAGCGAGGATGACGATGACGTCGGCCCATTTCGCCGCCTCGGCTGTCGACAGAACGGTGAATCCCGCCGATTCGGCCTTCTCGACCGACTTCGAGTCAGGCTTCAATCCAACAACTACCTCGATGCCCGAATCGCGAAGGTTCTGCGCGTGTGCGTGCCCCTGTGAGCCGTAGCCGATAACGGCGACCTTCTTGCCGGTGACAATCGAAAGGTCGGCGTCTTTTTCGTAGACGACATCGGTCATGGTGTTTCTCCTTGTGGTGGGGGTTCCAGGTCGCGTTCGCGCCTGGTTTTATTGGTTCTTGAAAATCCGTTCAGAAATAGACTTCGAGCCGCGGCCCATCGCGAGCAATCCGCTCTGGGCAATTTCTTTTATGCCGAATGGATCGAGCACCTTCAACAGCGCCTCGATTTTCTGGGTATCACCCGTCACCTCGATGACGAGCGAATCCGGTGCAACATCGACCACGCGCGCGCGGAAAAGGTTCACGGCTTCCAGAATCTGGCTTCGCGTGTTTTGGTCGATGCGCACCTTGACGAGCATGTGTTCCCGCTGAACAGATTGTCCGGGTTCGAGTTCGACGATCTTGAGAACGTTGATGAGCTTGTTGAGTTGCTTGGTGACCTGCTCGAGTGGTGAATCCGCAACATCAATGACGAGTGTGATCCGCGAGAGCCCATCGACCTCAGTGGTGCCCACGGCGAGGGAATGGATGTTGTACCCCCGACGAGCGAACAGCCCGGCGACGCGCGTGAGTAGTCCCGGTTTGTCCTCGACGAGAAGTGACAGCACGTGTTGCGTCATGGCTTACTCCTCGTCCCAACTCGGTGCGTGTTCACGCGCGTATTGAACGTTCGAGTTTCCCACGCCCTGCGGAACCATCGGCCACACCATCGCTTCACGCGACACGATGAAGTCGATAACAACGGGACGGTCATTCGTCTCCAGGGCAAGTTTGATGGCCGGTTCGATTTCGTCTTCCGTTCGAACGCGAATTCCGAGACAGCCATAGGCCTCCGCCAACTTGACAAAGTCGGGAATGAACTCGGGTCCATCCAACGGCTGCAGGTCGGTGAACGAGTGGCGACCGTCGTAGAACAGTGTCTGCCACTGGCGGACCATTCCGAGGGACGAGTTGTTGATGATGGCGACCTTGATCGGGATGTCATTGATCACACAGGTCGCGAGCTCTTGGTTTGTCATCTGGAAACAGCCGTCCCCGTCAATCGCCCACACGATGCGGTCAGGCTGCGCGATCTTTGCGCCCATCGCTGCGGGAACCGCGAAGCCCATCGTGCCCGCTCCGCCCGAGTTGAGCCATGCGCCGGGGCGCTCATATTCGATGTACTGCGCCGCCCACATTTGGTGTTGACCTACTCCGGCGGCATAAATCGCTTCGGGGCCTGACATCTGTCCGATTTTTTGAATAATTCCCTGCGGCGCCAAGAGGCCGTCGTCGAGGTCGTCGAACCCTAGCGGGAAACTTGCTCGAAGAGATTCGAGTCGTTCCCACCACGCCGTCAACGGCTTTGCGGTCTTCTTGACTTTCTTCCATTCCGGCAACAGGTCAAGGATGACCTCGCGGACATCACCAACGATGGGGACATCGGCTTCGCGAATCTTGCCGATTTCGGCGGGGTCGATGTCGACGTGGATGACCTTGGCTCCCGGAGCGAATTCGCTCACCTTTCCGGTCACGCGGTCGTCGAAGCGTGCACCGAGGACAATAAGTAGATCGCTCTCTTGCAAGCCGAGAACAGCAGGGACCGAACCGTGCATGCCGGGCATTCCGAGGTTCTGCGGGTGTTTGTCAGACAGCACGCCACGGGCGGTCAGTGTCGTGATCGCCGGGGCTCCGACGGCCTCCACGATTTCTTGCAATTCTTTGTGCGAGTTCGCGCGAATGGCACCCCCTCCGATGTAAAAAATCGGGCGCTCGGCTTGGGCGATCATCTCTGCCGCGGCCTGAACCTGCTTGCCGTGTGCCTTTTGAACGGGCTTGTACCCTTGCAGGTCGACTTTGTCCGGCCAGATGAACGGTGCCGAACCCTGTTGGCAGTCTTTGGTGACGTCGATGAGCACGGGCCCGGGTCGGCCGGTCGTCGCGATGTGATACGCCGCCGCAACCGTGGCGGGGATGTCCTCGGGTTTCGTCACGAGGAACGAGTGTTTGGTGATGGGCATCGTGATACCCACGATGTCCACCTCTTGGAACGCGTCCGTCCCCATGAGCGTCGAGAACACCTGTCCCGTGATCGCAATCATCGGAATGGAATCCATGTGGGCGTCAGCGATGGCGGTGACGAGGTTCGTCGCTCCTGGGCCACTCGTGGCGATGCAGACCCCGACCTGACCCTTCGCAAGTGCGTATCCCTCCGCGGCGTGGCCCGCTCCCTGTTCGTGACGCACCAGGATGTGTCGGATTTCGGTCTGAGACATCAGTTCGTCATAGAACGGCATGATGGCACCACCCGGGAGCCCGAAGACATCAGTGATTCCCAAAATTTCGAGAGACTTCAGGAGCGCACCACTGCCCGTCATCATCGGCGGTTCGCCGGACTTAGGTGTTGTGGTCGAAGTGACCATCGGGTTCTCCTTATAAAACAACGGTGGTGTTAGCCGGTGACGGCGCCGAGGGCGGCCGACTGCACCAACTTGGAATATTTCGCAAGAACACCGCGGGTGTAACGCGGCGGAAGGGGCGACCATCCTGTGCGGCGCGCCTCCAACTCGGTTTCATCGACGAGTAAGTCGATGCTCCGAGCTGCGATATCGACCCGTATCAGATCACCATCGCGCACGAAGGCAATGGGACCTGCATCCACTGCCTCGGGAGCTACGTGGCCGATACACAGTCCGGTTGTGCCGCCTGAGAATCGCCCGTCCGTCAAGAGTAATACATCTTTCCCCAGTCCCGCTCCCTTGATTGCGGCTGTGACGGCAAGCATCTC
>JBEENB010000011.1:0-39266 GCA_041192365.1 Actinomycetota bacterium
GTCGCCGCGGGGTCGTAACGACACATTGGCGTCACAGCGCAGGTTGCCTCGTTCCATGCGCGCCTCAGAGATTCCGAGCCCGCGAACGATGTCTCGAATTGTCGAGACGTAGGCACGGGCAACTTCGCCGGCGCGACCTTCTGTTCCATAAATTGGTTTGGTCACGATTTCCACGAGCGGAACACCGGCGCGGTTGTAGTCGACGAGCGAATACTCGGCTCCCTGGATGCGCCCCGTCGCTCCACCAACGTGCGTCAGCTTTCCAGCGTCTTCCTCCATGTGAGCGCGCTCGATGGGAATCGTCACGATGTCGCCGTTGTCGAGTTCTACCTCGAGCGACCCCTCGAACGCAATCGGTTCGTCGTACTGTGAGATCTGATAGTTCTTGGCGAGGTCGGGGTAGAAATAGTTCTTGCGGGCAAATCGGCAGGTCTCGGCAATCTCGCACCCGAGGGCGAGCCCCAGCGAAATCGAGTATCGAACCGCTTCCTTATTGACGACCGGCAGGCTGCCCGGGAGTCCGAGGCAGACGGGGGTCACCGCCGTGTTCGGGTCAGCACCGAAAACGTTGGATGCGCTCGAGAACATCTTCGACTTTGTCGACAGTTCGACATGAACCTCGAGACCGATGACCGGCTCGAATTTTTCCAGGGCCTTGTCGAAGTCCATCAGTGCGTCCTTGGCCATCAGTTCGCCCCTCCGGTATGGTCCGGCGTGAGTGCCGAAAATGTCGAACCGCGCTTCGCGGCAAGTAACGCCTCGATGGCGGCGGCGACCTCGTACAGACGGGCGTCCTCGCGGGCGGGGGCCATGATCTGTAATCCAACCGGAAGTTGGTCCTCGTCGGCCAGTCCGATGGGAATCGAGATTCCGGGGATACCCGCCATGTTGACGGGAATCGTCGTGATGTCGCTCAACCACATCGCGAGCGGGTCATCCAGCTTCTCGCCTAGCGTCCATGCGGTGGTTGGCGCGGTCGGTGAGACGAGAACATCGACCTGGGCGAACGCCGCGGCAAAGTCGCGCTGGATTAGCGTGCGCACCTTTTGCGCCGAACCGTAATACGCGTCGTAGTAGCCCGCCGACAGAGCGTACGTCCCGAGGATAATGCGGCGCTTGGCCTCGGCACCAAAGCCGGCTTCGCGGGTCGCCGACATCACGTCTTCGACGGTAGGGTTGCCGCTCGGCGTGACGCGCAGACCGAATCTCACCGAGTCGAACTTCGCGAGGTTGCTCGACGCCTCGGCCGTGAGAATCAAGTAATAGGCGGCGACGGCGTATTCGAAGTTCGGTGCGGTGACATCGACGATTTCGGCGCCTTCCGCGGAGAGCATCGCGAGCGTTTCGTGGAACCGTGCCGTCACACCGGGTTGAAAGCCCGGCTGATCAAGTTCTTTAACAACACCGACGCGAAGACCCTTGAGCGATTCGCCCCGGGCCCCTCGCCGAGCGGCATCGGCGAAAGACGGCCATTCGTCCGAGATGCTGGTCGAGTCGTGGTGGTCATAACCACCGATGATGTCGTGCAGAAGTCCAGCATCGAGAACAGTACGAGTGACCGGGCCGACCTGATCAAGCGACGAGGCGAGAGCGATTGCGCCATAACGGCTCACGCCGCCGTAAGTCGGTTTCATGCCGACCGTTCCGGTGAACGCGGCGGGCTGACGAATCGAACCGCCCGTGTCGGAGCCGAGCGCGAGCGACGCCTGGAATGCACCGACGGCCGATGCAGAGCCACCGCCCGAGCCACCCGGAATTCGGGTTCGGTCCCACGAGTTTCGGGTGATTCCGTAAGCGGAGTGTTCCGTCGACGACCCCATCGCGAATTCGTCCATGTTGGTCTTGCCGAGGATGGGCAACCGCGCTGCGCGCAGTCTGGCAACCGGTGTTGCGTCATACGGCGGAACCCAACCCTCGAGAATCTTCGACCCCGCGGTCGACGGCATGTCGAGCGTGCACAAGACGTCTTTGACCGCGACCGGAATGCCAGCGAGTGGGTTGAGTGAAACGCCACCCGCACGAGCCGCATCGACTTCGTCCGCGATCGTGAGTGCGTCGTCGGAAACGTGAAGGAACGCACCGAGGTCACCGTCGGTCTCGGCGATGCGATCGAGATGGGCTTTCGTGAGCTCAACGCTGGAAATCTCGCGTGACTCAAGAAGCGCAGATTGTTCGGCCGCACTCAGGCGAGTGAGGTCTCTCACGCTTCCTCCCCCAAAATCGCGGTAACGCGAAATCGCGAGCCGTCGTGGTCAGGGGCACCGGTCAGGGATTGTTCCGAGGTCAACTCGTCGGCGACGACATCCTCGCGCCACACGTTCTCCATCGGAATCGGATGCGAGGTCGCGGGCACATCATCCGTGGCGACTTCGTTGACCTTCTCGACGGCGCTCACGATCGCGGCGAGTTCGCTCGTCAACGTCGTGACCTCGTCGGGGGTCAGGGCAATTCGGGCAAGGTTCGCCAGATGGCGAACGGTGTCCTCGGTGATGTCAGACATGGTTCTCCGTGCGTCGGGAATATCCCAATCCTACCGAGCCAGTCCGAGCGAACGTTTGACCCCAGGAGTTTCGAGAGCATACTGACTCCATGCGAAAAATCGTCGTGAGTCTAATCGCCTCGGCCGCCCTCGTCCTATCGGGTTGTGCCAATCCCCCGATTGAGAGTTTCGAAGGCAACTGGTTGCTGACGTCCGCAACCGACGCTCAAGGGACGTGGGTCGACGGCGCCGACGGCGCGACTCTCGTCACAATCGAAGACGACCACATCTCTGGTCAAATTTGTAACAACTGGGGAGGCGACATCGCAATCACGGGCTCGACGGTCGTTGTGAGCTCCCTGTACTCGACCAAAATGGCCTGCGACAAACCTGATGGAATCATGGACCTAGAGATGCGCTTCCTTGATGACCTGTCGCTCGTCACGTCAATCGAACTGGTCGACGGACGACTGCGCCTTTCGGGTGATGGCGTTGCGCTCGAATTTGTGGGCGACTACTAGCTAGAGCCCGAGGGTCCCGGCGAAGTCGGCGGCCTGCACGATTCGGATACCGAGTTCCTCGGCTTTCGTTTGCTTCGAACCGGCACCTTCGCCAACGAAAACGATGTCCGTCTTCTTGCTCACGCTGGACGACACTTTGCCGCCCGCCCGGCGGACGGCTTCTTCAGCGCCATCACGGGTGTAACCGGGCATTGTGCCGGACACAACGACAGTCATGCCCGCCAACGGTCCGTCGATTGTTTCGAGAGCGGCACCCGGGCCGGGGTGCCCCGGGATCGCAAATGGAACACCAGCAGCACGCCAGCGGGTCACAATGTCGCGGTGCCAGTCGACCTCGAGCCATTCGACAAGGCTCGAGGCGATGATCGCGCCGACGCCATCGACGGCGGACAGTTCGTCGACGGTTGCGGCGTCAATCGCCGTGAGCGACCCGAAGTGGCTCGCGAGTGCACGCGCTGCGACCGGACCGACGTGTCGAATGTTGAGCGCGACGAGGAAACGCCACAAGTCCTTCGACTTTGCGTCGGCCAAGCCCTTGGTTAGTTTGAGCGCATCCTGCGATGGAACGAGTTCCTTTTTGACCGTCGCGCGAAATGGTGTTTGGGTGACGGGTTGACCAGTCTTCTCGTCGAGCTTGGCGAGCCCCGTCTCGGAGTCCTTGACCGTGACCTCGATCGGGAACAAATCATCAATCGTGAGGTCGAACAGGCCAGCTTCGCTCGTGAGCGGCGGGGTCGCGGGAACAATCGGTTGGGTCAGAGCGGCGGCCGTGACCTCGCCCAACCCCTCGATGTCGAGAGCGCCACGGCTGCCGATGTGTTCAACCCGCCCGCGCACTTGGGCCGGACAGTGCTCGGTGTTGGGGCACCGGAAATCAATGTCCCCCTCTTTCGCCGGGGCGAGTGTCGCACCGCACTCTGGGCAGCCAGTCGGCATGACCCATTCGCGTTGCGTTCCGTCCCGCAGTTCGACAACGGGACCAAGGATTTCGGGGATCACGTCACCCGCCTTGCGAAGAACAATCGTGTCCCCCAGCAACACACCTTTCTGCACGACGACGTCCTTATTGTGAAGAGTTGCCTGGCGAACAACCGATCCCGCCACCGTGACCGGCTTCATCACCGCGTACGGGGTCGCACGACCCGTTCGACCGACCCCGACGACAATGTCAAGCAAAACCGTGTTGACCTGCTCGGGCGGATACTTGTAGGCGATCGCCCAGCGCGGCGCCCGCGATGTCGCACCGAGCCGGTCATGAAGTTCGAGGCTGTCGACCTTGACGACGACCCCGTCGATTTCGTGTTCGAGGTCGTGGCGGTGCTCGCCGTTTCGTTCGACGTAGGCGACCGCTCCCGCCGCATCCGGCACGACCGACCAGTAGGGCGATGTCGGCATCCCCCACGAGCTCAACAATTCGTAGATCTCGGACTGATTCGCGACCGGCGGGTTAGCCCACGCACCGATTCCATGGACGTAAAGACTGAGTCGTTTGAGCCGATCCTGCATGAGTTCGAGCTGCCGTACGTTCTTGGACTCCGCTTTCTGCCGGAGGCTTCCGGACGCCGCATTGCGCGGGTTCGCAAAGGTCTTCTCGCCCAGGGACGCTTGTCGTGTGTTCAGGTTGGCGAACTCGGCGGTTCGGAAAAACACCTCGCCGCGAATCTCGACGACATCGGGGTGACCTTCGCCGCTCAAACGCTGAGGAATCGAGGGAATCAGTCGAACGTTCTCGGTGACATCTTCGCCGGTGACTCCGTCACCGCGCGTCGCTGCCTGAACCAATAACCCGTTCTCGTATCGCATGCTGAGAGCGAGGCCGTCAATCTTCACTTCGCACAGCCACTGCACAGCCTGGTCGGCGTCACGTTCGGTTTTGGTCATCCACTCGGTCAGTTCTTCGACCGAGAACACGTTGTCGAGGCTGTACAACCGTTCGAGGTGGACCACCGGGTCAAACAGTGTCGAATCGGCGGAGCCCCCAACGAGTTGAGTGGGGCTGTCCTGACTCTGAACTTCGGGGAATTCCTGTTCGATCTCTTCGAGCCGTCGCATCAGCTCGTCGTAATCGGCATCCGCAACGAGTAACTCATTTCGGGCGTAATACGCATCCGCGAGTTCCGTGATTCTGTCCCGCAATTCCGCGGCCTGCGCGTGTGCGTCTGACGGCGTCAATCCCGACACGGGTCGGTCATCAAGCGGTTCAGCGGGCACATCTCAATTCTACGAGCGAGCACACTTGCACGGAGGAGTTGTGGGTCGAAACATTCCGCGCGGAGTCACTGATCTGACGTTCCTCCCCAGTTCCGCTCCCCGGTTCCGCTCCCCCCCCCCTTACGTTTGTGGAAACGAAATCGCCCATATCCCGCGTTCGTGGAAACAAGATGCGCTCGTCCCGCGCAGACCACGCTCAACCCAGCGTTCGGTTTCCAGGAACGTTAATTTTCACCCAAACCGTTTCCACAAACGTAAAGAAGGGTGAGGGCGAAGGGGCTACTTTACACCGAGGATGTCGATGACGAACACGAGGGTGTCGCCACCCTTGATCTTGTCGCCCGAGCCGGCATCGCCGTATCCGAGGTCACTCGGGATGATGACGACGACACGCGAGCCGACCTTCTGACCGACGAGTGCGTCTCGGAAGCCCTGGATAACACCCGAGGTACTGAACTCTGCGGGCTCACCGCGGTCGAAGCTCGAGTCAAAGACCTCGCCCGAGTTCCAGTTGACACCCTCGTAGTTGACGACGACGGTCGCGCCGTCGGCGACAACAGTGCCATCACCTTGAATAAGAGTTTCGATCGCGTAGTCGGTCGGGACCGCACCCGCGGGAAAAGTGACCGTCGGGTTTCCGTCGGTGAAGACAACCTCGGGGAATCCTTCGAGCGGTTCGACCGGAGTTCCGGTCGCCTCGGCGAGGGGCTTTGCCGCGATTGACGTGACGTCAATGATGAAAACCAGGGTGTCGTCAACCCCGATCCCTGCTTGGGCCGCTTGAGCCCCAAAGGCTTCCGCGTTCGGAATGACAGCGACAATTCGCGAACCGACCGTGGTGCACGAAATCGCCTTCGCCAAACCGACGAAGCTCGTCGCAGCGGTGTCGATCGGATACGGGATTGGCGAGCTTTCGGTGTATTCGGACTTCTCGATTTCGAGGCCGGTCGTTCCGTTGTAGAGCGTGTAGTCCATTGTGACGGTGTCGCCGTTTGCGACAGCAGCGCCGGTTCCAGCGATGGCCACCGAGCGTTCCGTCGTGGTCGCGGTCAGTCCCTTCGCGAGCGTAATCGTCGGAGCGGCACCGAATTCGCCCTCCACCGTCACGGCCGAGGATGCCGATCCAGAAGGTATGCAGTTGTCTCCGCCAGGGGCAGAACAACCGGCGAGCGCCAGAGCGACGAGAGAAACGGTGAGGACGGAAGCAATACGCGACATGGAAAACCTTCTGTGTGATTGGAGTGCGCAATCTGCGCGGGCACCTTCTAGTTTAGGTTCGCGCCAGGCAATGTCGTGACCGATTCAACGTTTACGGGGAAATTCACGGACGCACGTAACACGCACATTGCCTCCGCTTCCTCGTGGAGCCGATCGACATCCCCCGCGCTCGCGGTAGTTTCGATCGTGGGCCGAAGCGTCACGCTCGTCATCGCCCCAGAGCCTCCCTGGTAACTCATTGTCCCGGTGGTTTCGTCGACGTAATCGACGATTTCAATCCCCGCCTCATGGGCCGCATAGAGAAACGAGAGCATGTGGCATTGCGCGAGCGCCGCCATGAGTAGTTCCTCGGGATTCCAGAGCCGAACATCCCCACCAAAGCCTTCCGCAGCGGATGCGACGAGCGTCGCGTGCTTGTCCGAGGTGATTATCGCCTCGTGCGAATAATCACCGCCGATTTCACGCTCGGTCGAGCTGCTGTTGTGCCAGCGGAGTCGAATTTCGAAGTTGTGATTCATGGTCGTTTCTCAATTGGAGTTGGGACACCAACGGAGTACGATGGTGCTATGAACAGCGTAACCACGGATGTGACCCAAGAGCGTCTCGTCGTCACCGAAATTCCCGGACCCAAGTCGCTCGCCCTTCACGAGCGCCGAAAGAACGTCGTTTCCGCCGGTGTTGGTGCAACTTTCCCTGTGTACATCGAGCGCGCAAAGGGGTCAATCCTCGTTGACGTTGATGGCAACCACATCGTCGATATGGGAGGAGGTATTGGCGTCAATACCATCGGTCACGCTGACGATGCGGTAATCGATGCCGCCTTCGAGCAGGCGCAGCGTTTCACACACACCCTGTTTACGGTCACCGGCTACGAGTCGTACGTGCGCCTGTGCGAATTGCTCGCCCAGCACACGCCGGGCAACTTTGCCAAGAAGTCGGTCTTGTTGAACTCGGGAGCCGAAGCGGTCGAGAATGCGGTCAAGATTGCTCGCAAGTTCACCGGTCGCCCGGGAGTGGCTGTCATCGATCACGGCTACCACGGACGCACCAACCTCACGATGTCGATGAACTTCAAGGCGATGCCGTACAACCTCGGTTTTGGTCCTTTTGCCGGCGACGTTCACCACGCGCCCAACTCGTACCCCTTCCACGACAAGTTGTCAGGTGCCGAAGCGGCTGCTCGCACCATCTCGTGGCTTGATAAGCGTGCCGGCGCAACGGATTTGGCCTGTCTCGTGGTCGAGCCCATCCAGGGTGAAGGCGGATTTATTGTCCCGGCGGATGGTTACCTTCCCGCTCTCCAGAAGTGGTGTAACGACAACGGAATCGTCTATGTTTCGGACGAGGTCCAGTCAGGCATCATGCGAACGGGTGCGTATTACGCCTCGGAGCACTTCGGTCTCGTTCCCGACCTCGTGACCACCGCCAAGGGCGTCGGAGGCGGTTTCGTCATCGCTGCCGTCACTGGCAGGGCGGACATCATGGACGCCAGCCACGTCGGTGGACTCGGCGGAACCTTCGGTGGAAACCCGATGTCGGCCGCCGCTGCCGTTCAGATCTTTGAAGAAATCGAGAAGCGCGACCTCATGGGTGAAGCCCAACGAGTTGGGCGCGTTCTCGGCGGAGCACTTCTCGACTTGCAGAAGAAGCACAACATCATCGGCGATGTCCGCGGTATCGGCGCGATGCAGGCGATCGAATTCACCGAGCCCGGAACCGACACTCCGATGTCCGACGTCGTCCCGTTCATCACGGCCTACGCGATCAAGAAGGGTCTCCTGCTGCTCTCGGCGGGTACCTACGGAAACGTGTTGCGCTTCCTCCCGCCGGTCACCACGAGCGATGAACTGTTACTTGACGCTGTTGCGCTGATCGACGAAGCCCTGTCCGCTCGATAATGCATCCGCTGTCGGTTGAGGAGTGCGTCGAACTCGCCTCCCTCGACCGAAACGGTCTCGTTGAATCGCGTCACATTGGTGCGTTTGTCGTCATCGACCGCGACGGCTCGGTGATCGAGTCCGGCGGTGATATCGATGCGACAATTTTTCCGCGGTCGACCCTGAAGCCATTCCAGGCCATTGCGGCACTGCGGGCCGGTGCACAACTCGAGGGTGTTGAGCTAGTGCTCGCGACCGCAAGTCACTGCGGTTCTCATCGTCACACTGACGCGATTGAGGCGATGCTCGCGCACGACCACCTCGGCGTTGACGACCTCGGATGCCCCGCGGATTGGCCACTCGGGTACAACGACAAGGCCGACCGGATTGCGGCGGGCGAAGGCCCACAGCGGGTCACGATGAACTGCTCCGGTAAGCACGCCGCATTCCTGCGGGCCTGCGTCGCTAACGATTGGGACACACAGACCTACCTGCAACCCGAACACCCGCTCCAAGTGCTCATTAGGGCGGTCGTCGAAGAATTCACCGGGGCGAAAGAGATATGGCCGGCGGTCGATGGCTGTGGGGCGCCGCTTTACGGCATGAGCCTTCGCGACCTGGGAACCGGCATCGCCCGGGCAACGGATGGACACGATTCGGATGCCGAGCGCCTCGTCAATGCGATTCGCGCGAACGCCTGGGCGCTGGACGGACCGGGTCGCGACAACACGCGCGTCATCGACAGCACCGACGCAATTGCCAAGATTGGAGCCGAGGGTGTGCTGATCATCGCCCGCGAGGGAATCGCGGTCGCCATCAAGTGTCTCGACGGCTCTCAGCGGGCGAACACCGCGGCCGCGGTCACGCTGTTCGCGCGACACGGCGTCATCGACCGCTCCGTCGCCGAAGACCTCATCGACGAACTTGTCTCGCCGATTAACGGCGGTGATGCCGTCGTCGGACGTCTCACCGTGAGTGTCTAAGCGCTCGCTTTCAGTCGGCGGCGGTTGATTTCACCACCCACCTGAGTGATGACGACCGCGAGAATCGCGAGGATAAACACCGCAGACGCGAGAACGTTCGCCTCGGCCGGGATCCCTCGGGCGGCGGCCGTGTAGATGAACGACGGCAGAGTGTTGACCGGGCCTCGGTTGAAGTTCGTGATGATGAAGTCGTCGAATGACAATGCAAACGCGAGCAGAGCGGCAGACACGATTCCGGGCATCAACAGCGGGAACGTGATCTTCCACCACACCTGCGACGGCTTCGCGTACAGGTCTCGACCGGCTTCTTCCAGTCTCGGATCGATGCCCGCGACCCGCGCTCGAACGGTGACGACGACGAATGAAATGCTGAACATGATGTGCGCGAGGATGACGGTCACCATTCCCTTGGGAACACCCGCGTTGAGGAACTGCGCCGCAAGGCCAGCTCCGAGAACGACCTCGGGTGTTGCCATCGGCAGGAACAACAGCAGCGTTGTCGCCGCGCGGCCCGTGAACTTGTAGCGGACGAGGGCAATCGAGATGGCGGTTCCCAAGACCGTTGCAACGAGTGTCGATGCAATAGCGATGACGATCGAGTTTCCAAACGCGTCACAGACGCCCTGCGCATCGCAGACGTTGAGCCAGTTGTCAAAAGTGAAACCGTTCCAGATGATGTTGGTTCGATTCGAATCGTTGAACGAGAACGCAATCGTGTACACGATCGGCACCATGAGATAAATGAGCGCGAGGATCCCATAGAGCGGAAGCAGGTACTTACCCAGTTTCATAGCAAATCGTCCGTTCCGCTCTTGAAGACATAGGCCGAAACCAGAATCAGGATTGCGGACATGAGAATCAGCGACATGCTCGCGGCGTGCGGATAGTTCTGCAGAACGAGGAAGTTCGCTTCGATCACGTTTCCGATCATCGTGGTCGACGTACTTCCAAGGAAGTTTGCGCTGGCGTTCACGTAGTCACCGGCTGCAGGGATGAACGTCAACAGCGTGCCCGAGATGATTCCGGGCATTGTCAACGGCACGGTGATTTTTCGGAATGAGGTGAACGACCCCGCGTACAGATCGTTGCCGGCTTCGAGAAGTCGCAGATCGAGGCGCTCGATGCTGGAATACAGCGGAAGCGTCATGAACGGAATGAAGTTGTAGGCCAGACCGAAGATGACGCTGATCGACGTTCCCGTGATGTGCGCGTCCGGCGGAAGAATCGACCACGCTTTCATCGTCCCGACGATGAACCCCTCGTCGGCGAGGAGTTGCTTCCACGCCACCGTTCGCAAAAGGAACGAGATGAAGAACGGCGCGATAACGAGAACGAGGGCGAGGGACTGCCAGAGCGGGTAGGGCCGAAGGCGCACACCAATGAAATAGGCCAACGGGTATCCAATCGCCAACGCGATGAGCGTCGCAGCGGCGGCGTAAAGGAACGACCGAATCGAGTGATCACCGTAGAGCGACAGCACCTCGGTGTAGTTCTCCCACCGGAACGCGGTGACATACTCACCGATGAACGCGCCGGGGGGCGCTTCCTTGAACGCCGTGATGACGAGCGAAATCAGCGGCGTGATGAAGAACAGCCCGAGATACACGAGCCCCGGTAACAACAGGAACCACGCCATGCGGCTTTTCTTTTGTGCTCCGGGCTCTACCGTGACACCGGACGGACCGTGGCTGAAGGCGGTGAGGCTCATGGTGCTTTATCGCTTGGCGACGGCGAGCGACCGCGTCGTCGTGTCCGAATCGACGAACTGGTCGGTGTCGAATGGGATCCCGAACGAGTATTCCGTCGCCCACGACAACCAGACCTTCGAGCCAGCGGCGACAATGTCTCCGTCGTTCTGTTCGAAGACAGTCAGTTTGTTGAGCCCGGGGACATCGACGACATACTGCGTCGACACTCCGGTGAACGACGTGTCGGTGACGGTTCCCGGGCCGATCACCGAGCGGGTTGCCGAGGCCGTGGGCTCTTTCCGGGAAATCTCGATTTTTTCTGGGCGCACACCAACGGTGATATCACCCGTCGTCACCTTCGTGCGAGACGTCGGGACCTCGAGCGTCATCTTTCCAACCGTGACCCGCACGTTTTTTCCGGACGTTCCCGAAACCACGCCATCGAACAGATTCGACTGGCCCAAGAAGGTCGCGACGAATCGAGTCGCGGGAAGCTCGTAGAGTTCGGCGGGCGGCCCCATCTGTTCGATCTTGCCCTTGTTCATGACTGCGACGGTGTCCGCCATGGTCATGGCCTCTTCCTGGTCGTGCGTGACGTGAAGGAAGGTCAGCCCGACCTCGGATTGGATGGACTTCAATTCGATTTGCATTTGACGGCGCAGTTTGAGGTCCAGGGCACCCAGGGGTTCGTCGAGCAAGAGCAGTGCCGGGCGATTGACAACGGCACGAGCGAGGGCCACGCGCTGCTGTTGCCCACCGGATAACTGCATCGGCTTTCGGTCCGCGAGGTGGTCGAGTTCCACCAACGTCAACGCCTCGTGAGCAAGCTGAATCGCGTCCTTGACACCGCGCTGCTTGAGTCCGAACGCGACGTTCTCCAGAACGGTCATATGGGGGAACAACGCGTACGACTGGAACACCGTGTTAATGGGTCGCTGGTGTGGCTTGGTCGTGGACACGTCTTTGCCACCCACGAGGATCTTTCCCGAGGTGGGCTCTTCCAGCCCCGAGATGAGACGGAGGGTCGTTGTCTTTCCACACCCGGATGGCCCGAGCAGTGCAAAGAACGACCCTGCCGGCACGGTGAAACTGACGTTATCGACCGCGGTGAATCCCGGGAATTGTTTTGACACGCCGACCAGTTCGAGGTCGGCGCCTCCTTGCGCGAAACCGCTCACGGAATCAGACACCTGCAACCACCCTTACATTGACGCGATTAGCCCAGGAGGACGCCCTGGAAGGCTGCCTGGAATTCGTTTTCCTCGGCATCCGACAGGGAGCGGAAAATCGATACCTGAGACAGCGTGTCCGCGTTGGGGAAGATGAGTTGGTTTTCCGCGAGAGCGGGGTCGATCTTGATCGCTTCCTCGTACGCACCGTTGACCGGCGTCACATAGTTGACCCACGCCGCGACCTGAGCAGCGATGGCAGGGTCGTAGTACCAGTTGATGAGCTTTTCGGCGTTCGTCTTGCGAGGGCTTCCGATCGGAATCATGAACGTGTCGTTCCAGAACGTTCCACCCGAATCAGGAAGAACGAACTTCCACTTCTCATAACCGGCTTCGAGGTTCAGGACCGTTATGTCGCCCGACCAAACGATTCCCGCGAGAGCGTCTTCGCTGACGAGGTCTTCTGAGTACGAGTTGCCCTTGATGTTGCGAATGTAGCCGTCTGTCACGCGTGCTTCGACCTCGTCGAGCGCGTTGTAGAACTCGTCTGCGGTGAATTTGGTGATGTCAACGCCCTGGCTCGACATCATGACGCCGAGGGTGTCGCGCATTTCGCTGAGGACAACGACACGGCCCTGGAGGTCTTCACGCCACAGGTCGGCGACCGAGGTGACCGGCTCTTTCACGAGGTCGGTGTTGTACACGAGACCCGCGAACCCGCCCTGCCACGGCAGAGAGGACTTACGTCCCGGGTCGAAGTCGGGGTTGAGGAGTGTCTCAACGAGGTTGGCGTGGTTGGGGATGTTCGCGAGGTTGAACTCTTGAGTCCAGCCGCGTCGAATCCAGCGCGACACCATCCACTCGGTGAGACAGACGGTGTCCGCACCGATGTCCTGTCCGAGCGCCAACTGGTCCTTGACCTTGGCGAAGTACGAGTTGTTGTCGTCGACGTCGACGAGGTAGTTGGCGGCGATTCCGGTCGCCGCGGTGAACGCGGCGAGCGTCGGGTAGTTGCCAGCGTCGTCCTCGTCCAGGTACAACGGCCAGTTGGCCCAATTGACTGTGGGGTCCGAATCCGAAATGTCGTCGGCGGCAACAAGTGCCTGCTCGCCGGGAGCACACGCGGCCAGCGACAATGCAATCGCACCACCAAATGCGCCACCGAGAAGGGCGCGTCGTGACATCTGGGCTGCGCGTGCGTGCTGCACGAGCTCGCGAATGATCGGATCTTCAGGAAGGTTTTGCTTGCTCATGCATTTCCTTTGCTCGGTGGGTGACTACTTTGTCGTCCCCGCGTATGTCTGATAATGGCACATTCGGTGACAAAAAGTAACTACTCACGCCGAATTACACCAGACTGAGTCAACACGGAAACGAATTTCGCAGAAATATCACGATTTTGTTGCGGAATCCCTCGCGAATCGCCATAATGACAGAGGGATTCCCCACCAATCGAATGTCACAGGAGACACACCATGCGGATTGCCGTTCCCGCCGAAATCAAAAACAACGAATACCGCGTCGCAATTACACCGGCAGGAGTGAAGGATCTGGTATCCGCTGGTCACTCCGTGATGATTCAATCCGGCGCGGGCCTGGGAAGCAACATCACCGACGATGAGTACCTGAAGCAGGGCGCCGAAATCGAAAAGGACGCTGCGAAGGTCTGGGCGGCCGGTGACATGATCCTCAAGGTCAAAGAGCCAATCGAAAGCGAGTACTCCTACTTCCGGGAGGGCATGCTTCTCTTCACCTACCTTCACCTCGCGGCCGAAGAGCACCTGACTAAGGCGCTTCTCGACGGGAAGGTCACCGCCATTGCGTACGAGACGGTTCAGCTTCCCACCCGCGCACTCCCGCTTCTCGCTCCGATGAGTGAGGTCGCCGGTCGCCTGTCAGTGATTGTCGGCGCGAATGCGATGCTTCGCCCGAACGGAGGAACCGGGCTTCTTGTCTCGGGTGTCCCGGGTACCCACGCCGCGAACATCGTTGTCCTCGGTGGCGGTGTCGCCGGTACCAGCGCCGTCGCGATGGCCGTCGGTTTGGGTGCGAACGTCACCGTATTGGACACCAACGTTCAGCGCTTGCGCGAACTCGACGCGTTGTACGCGGGCCGAGTTCAGACCCTCGCATCGAACGCCTACGAAATCGAAAAGGCCGCAGTGAACGCCGACATGGTCATCGGTTCGGTTCTTATCCCCGGAGCAAAAGCGCCGAAACTCATTACCAACGCGATCGTCAAAAAGATGAAGCCGGGAAGCGTTCTGGTCGACATCGCGATTGACCAGGGTGGCTGCTTCGAGGACTCGCACGCGACGACCCACAGCGAACCCACCTTTGCCGTTCACGACACGATTTTCTACTGCGTCGCAAACATGCCCGGGGCTGCACCGCAGACGTCCACGCACGCCCTGACTAACGCGACCGCGCCGTACGTTCGCGCACTGGCCGCCCAGGGATGGAAGGACGCACTTCGCGCGGATGCATCGCTCGCGCTCGGACTCAACACCCATGACGGCACACTCACTAACGACGCGGTTGCCGTCGCTCACGGTCTCAGCGCGGTGTCGCTCGAGTCTGTTCTCGCGTAAAGCACAAACCGGAGACCCCGCCACGAACCCACGCCGGGTGCTGAGAAGGGGTCGAAAGTTTCCGGCGGAGCGCCCGTAGCGCGATGTGCCTCGAGAGTCGAGGTCCGGAGTGTCACGATGTTCCGAACAGGTCCAAACGCGCGTGGTAATGGGTGACCGCTCGACACAAGAACGACGACCGGCGGCGACGCGTGGCGAAGTCGCCGAACCGCATCGAGAAATGCGCTCGCCTCGATGGGCGTCATCGAATCCACCATTCGGTCCAGGTCGTCGATCACGACGATGCGGGCATCATGATGGAGTTCTCGCTCACTCGTCACCCACATCGCGGAATGGCCATCGACTAACGCCCGCAGCGTTTCGGTTCGCCCAGATCCACGGTCGCCGACAACAGCGATGTCACCATCACTCGGTTGCCAGTGGGCGACGCGGTAACACGCGTGGGTCACATCGTCGACGAGCCCAAACCCAGTTCGACCGTCTCGCCGAACGGGCGCTGACAACGCCGGCTTCCACGGGGGCGCGTGGACTCGCTCTCCTGACAGTTCGGTCAATTGGGCGGGGTCCACGGATGGAACGTGAACGTCGTGGACCAGACCGTCACCGAGCGTGACCAGGCACCTCCCTCGTGCCGGAGTGAGGGATGTGGCTCGTCCCAACACCTGAATCACATCGTGAAGAGTATTCATCGCGAGACAGATCCGCACGGGGATGTTTGCCAACACGGCATCACGCAACACTCCGCTGGGGTGCTGCACCGCGAGGACGAGGTGAACTCCGAGCGACCGGCCACGCCGAGCGATGTCCGCGAGCAGGTCGTGTGCTTCGGGGAACTGGCGCAGGAACTCGTGAACCTCGTCGACGATGATGGCGAGCCGGGGAACGCCAGACGCGATCTCGATTGACGCAACGTGTTGCCGAACAAACTCTGCCTCACGTCGACGAAGCTCTGCGCTCAATCCCGCAATCGCGCGCAGAACATTAGTGGTTGTCAAATCGGTGAGCGTTTCGACGTGATGGGGTAGGCCGCGAAGTGGATCAAGTGTCGCACCGCCCTTGAAATCAATCCCGACGAACTGAAACTCCGTCGGTGTGAAGCGCCTGGCCCAGCTGATGACGAGAGCGGTGAGCGCGTGGGATTTCCCCGATCCGGTTCGACCCGCAATGAGCACGTGGGGAGTGTTCGACGCCAACGACACGGTTAACCGCGCCTGACTGATTCCCGCGATAGCGGTCAAAATGCCGTCCGCACCCGTGACGTCGTCGGGCAGATAATCGACGCGGGTGGGAAGCGAGCCGCGTGTCGTCACAGAATCGATGCCGCGGTCCGAACAACGAATTACGAGCGCGGCCTCGGTTGTCTCGCCGCGGGCGATGGACGAACCATTCGCCCACCGGGCTGGGATGCCAGAGTTCTGCGGGGCGCCGAGTTGCGCGGTTGCCTGAACAATGAGTGACGTCCACACCGCGTCCGCTGCGGGACCGTCTCCTGCAACGGTGGTCCCCACCGCCACATCGACGAGCCACGGTGAACCATCCTGTTGGCGTCCGGCACGAACCACGGTGTCACCATTTCGAGCGGGCACCCATTCCGCGTTTCGGGCGATATCGGCGACCGAAGGATGCGTGCGGTTCTCCTCAACAATCCGTCGGGCATCCTGCACGTTTTTCGACTCTCGTTCCGCGGCGCGCTCGCGGGCTCGCGTTGACTCGGTTCGCCGAGACTCTCGCGCCGCGCGCCGAACTCCGTCGACGTGGTGTGCGATCACCATGGTCGGGGCGATGACGGCTCCGAGCAGGGCGAACGACGAACCGGTCACTCCCCACACCAGTCCCGCCACCGCCATCGGTGCGACGACGCCGATGACGGGAAAAGGCACGGCGGTCACCGCGCAACGGTCCCACGATTCGCCCACAGAACACGAGAACGGCGGCGGTTCTGTGCAGAACCGCCGCCGTTCGTGACGTGTTTACTCGCCGATGTAGGACATGACGTGCTTAATGCGCGTGTAATCCTCGAAACCGTACATCGAGAGGTCCTTGCCGTAGCCCGAGTGCTTGAAGCCACCGTGGGGCATCTCGGCAACGATCGGGATGTGGGTGTTGATCCACACCGCACCGAAGTCGAGGTGCTTGGCGAAACGCATCGCGCGGCCGTGGTCCTTGGTCCAGACCGACGACGCGAGTCCGTACTCGACTCCGTTCGCCCACGAGAGCGCTTCGGCCTCGTCCTTGAACTTTTGAACAGTGACAACCGGACCGAAGATTTCGTTCTGGATGATCCAGTCGGTCTGCTTGAGACCCGAGACGATGGTCGGCTCAATGAAGAACCCTTCCGTGCCCTGGCGGTTTCCGCCGGTCTCGACGACGGCGTTGTTGGGCAGGTCTCCCAGGATCCCCATCACGCGATCGAACTGGTTCACGTTGTTGACGGGACCGTACAGGATGTCCTCGTTGGTCGGGATTCCCGTTGCGACGTTCGCCTGAACGTATTCCTTCATCGCCGCCACGAACTCGTCGTGGACCTTGGCGTGAACAAGCACGCGGGTTGCGGCGGTGCAGTCCTGGCCAGCGTTGAAGTAGCCGGCGGTGGCGATACCTTCAACGGCGCGGGCGATGTCGGCGTCATCAAAAACGATGACGGGAGCCTTACCGCCGAGCTCGAGGTGAACCCGCTTGACGTCGGCGGCCGCAGACTTCGCGACCTCCATGCCGGCCCGAACCGACCCGGTGATGGACACCATCTGCGGAATCTTGTGTGCGGTCATCGCGGCACCCGTGGTGCGGTCACCGACAACGACGTTCATGACGCCCTTGGGCAGAAACTCCTGCGCAACCTGCGCGAGAAGCAGCGTCGACTGCGGAGTCGTGTCCGATGGCTTGAGGACAGTGGTGTTTCCCGCGGCAAGTGCCGGCGCAAACTTCCAGATCGCCATCATGAGCGGATAGTTCCAGGGAGTGACCTGACCAACAACACCGATGGGCTCACGGCGAATGATGGACGTGTGGTCTTTCATGTACTCGCCCGCGGCACGACCCTCGAGGTTTCGTGCAGCGCCGGCGAAGAATCGAATGTGGTCAACGCCGACCGCAATCTCTTCGCTCAACGTGAGGGCGATGGGCTTTCCGGTGTCCTGGACTTCGGCGGCAGCGAATTCGTCGGCCTTGGCTTCCATCGCATCCGCGATTTGCCAGAGGGCTTTTTGACGTTCGCTCGGGGTCGTCTCGCCCCACTCTTCGAACGCGGCGGCGGCGGCCTGGTAAGCCGAATCGACGTCAGCGTCGTTCGAGACAGGCGACTTCGCGTAGACGTCTCCGGTGACGGGGTCGACGAGGTCGATGGTGTCCTTGCCGCGCGAGTCGACGAGTTCACCGTTGATGAAGTTCTTCAATGTTTTAGTCATAACTCCACAATAATCACTTCGCGCCGTAGTTTCCAGCACAAATTCTTCGAATTTCCGCAGTCTTTTTGGCGTTTCGCGACGAAATCACTTGATTTTTGTCTGTTTTACCGTCAGAATCAGTTCATGCCCACTAACGCTCGTCCCTCGACACTCGATGATGTGTCGCGCGCAATCGTGGAACAGCTCCAGACCGATGGACGCAAATCGTATTCCGATATTGGCCGAGCCGTCGATTTATCCGAAGCGGCCGTCCGTCAGCGGGTCCAGAAACTCATCGAGTCGGGCGTCATGCAAATAGTTGCGATCACGGATCCGCTCCAGATGGGTTTCAATCGTCAAGCGATGATCGGCATTCGCACGACGGGTGACGCGCGTGCCGTTGCCGACGAGCTCGCGACGATCGGAGCCGCCGAGTACGTCGTCCTCACCGCCGGTTCGTTTGACATCATGGTTGAAGTCGTCTGCAACGACGACAGCGACCTGCTCGACCTTCTCAACGGGACGATTCGCACCATCCCCGGCGTGGTCGACACCGAGGTTTTCACCTATCTACAACTGAAGAAACAGCAGTACAACTGGGGAACGCTGTAGTTCCCACAACACATTGGAGTTGAAGGCAATGACATTACTATCGAGAAAACCTAAGGTCGCTAAACCTGCGACAAAGAAGGTCGCGAAGGTCACAAAGCCCGCCGAGGGGAAGATTCTTTCCCACCGGGAGGTCATGAAAGACCCGTTACAGAAGATGGCGAAAGACCACCTCTGGATGCACTTCGCCCGCCAATCGGGAATGGAATCCGGTAAGGGCGTTCCGATCATCACCAAGGGTCAGGGACACCACATCTGGGATTCGAGCGGCAAGAAGTACATCGACGGCCTCTCGGGACTTTTCGTTGTCAACGCTGGTCACGGTCGCAAGCGTTTGGCGCAGGCCGCCGCGAAGCAAGCCGAAGAACTCGCGTTCTTCCCGCTGTGGAGCTACGCGCACCCTTCAGCTATCGAACTCGCTGACCGCCTCGCGGACTACGCGCCGGGCGACCTCAACCGTGTCTTTTACTCGACCGGTGGCGGCGAAGCGGTCGAGACAGCCTGGAAGTTGGCCAAGCAGTACTGGAAAATCAAGGGCATGCCGATGAAGACCAAGGCCATCGCGCGCAACATCGCCTACCACGGCACCCCGGCGGGCGCTCTCGCGATTACGGGACTCCCCGGAATCAAGGCGGCGTTCGAGCCTCTCGTCCCCGGCGCATTCCACGTGCCGAACACGAACATCTATCGTGCCAAAGAACAGGGTTACCACGGAGTCGAGACCGAAGAAGCGTTCGGACTCTGGGCCGCCGACGAGATCGAACGCATGATTCAGATGGAAGGCCCCGAAACCGTTGCGGCCGTCTTCCTCGAACCGGTGCAGAACGCGGGCGGATGTTTCCCACCCCAGGCGGGTTACTTCAAGCGCGTCCGTGAGATCTGCGACCAGTACGACGTTCTGCTGGTCTCGGACGAGGTCATTTGTGCGTTCGGTCGTATCGGCGAGATGTTCGCCTGTAACGCCTACGGTTACGTCCCTGACATGATCACGTGTGCCAAGGCGATGACCTCGGGTTATTCACCCATCGGCGCAACGATCATCTCGGACCGCATCTATGAACCCTTCAAGCACGGCACGACCGCGTTCTACCACGGCTACACCTTCGGTGGACACCCGGTTTCGGCCGCTGTCGCGATGGAGAACCTCGACATTTTCGAAGAGGAAGACCTCAACGGGAACGTCCGTCGGAACGCCCCGGCGTTCAAGTCCACGCTCGAGAAGTTGAAAGACATCCCCATCGTCGGTGACGTCCGAGGTGCCGGCTACTTCTACGGCATTGAGCTCGTCAAGGACCAGGTCACCAAGGAAACCTTCAGCGACAAGGAAGCTGAGCGCTTGCTGCGTGGTTACCTGTCGCAGGCGCTCTACAGCGCGGGACTTTACTGCCGCGCCGACGACCGAGGAGACCCCGTCATCCAACTCGCTCCACCGCTGACTATCGGGCAGCCCGAGTTCGACGAGATCGAGCAGATCCTCCGCGAGGTTCTGGTCGGCGCCACGAAGCTCCTCTAAACAATGGGTTCCGTCTCATTTTGGCACGAGGCGGTCGACCTCACTCCGAGGCCGGCCCTCGATGGCGACACGACAGTTGATGTCGCCATCGTGGGGGCTGGTCTGACGGGTTTGTGGACCGCTTACTATCTGCAGAAGTCCGACCCGAAACTGTCAATCGTGCTAATTGACAAGAACTTCGCCGGTTTCGGTGCGTCCGGGCGAAACGGTGGTTGGGCAAGCGCGTTGTTCCCGCAGGCGACCGCGTCGCTCGTCAAACGGTACGGCTTCGATCGCGCGAAAGCACTACGCGATGCGATGTCGGGCGCGATCTCGGAAATCGGTCGGGTGGTCACAGCCGAAAAAATCGACTGTGATTGGGTGCACAAAGGAACCATCACTTACGCCCGTAGTGCCAGTCAGGAGCGCGAACTGCGCGCCGAGGTTGCCGCGACGAAGGCCCTCGGAATCGATGCGCTCGAATGGTGGGACGCCGACAAGGTTCGCGCCTCCGGCGCCCGCGGCGCGAGCTTCACTCCCGACTGTGCCAGGGTCCACCCGGCCAAACTCGTGCGTCGAATCGCGGAAATCGTCGAATCGCGCGGCGCGCGCATTGTGGAATCGACGACCGTGACGTCGTGGAAGAAAGGTGTCGTCCACACGGATCGCGGGGATGTGCGCGCACAGCACATCATCAACGCGACCGAAGGCTACGGAGCCTCCATCGCTCAGACGAAACGGCGTATCCTTCCGTTGTATTCGCTCATGATCGCGACCGAGCCGCTGCCCGAATCAGTCTGGAAAGAACTCGGAATCGAACACGGACACACCTTCTCGGACGGTCGTCACCTCGTCATTTATGGTCAACGAACCGCCGACAACCGTTTCGCCTTCGGAGGACGCGGCGCCCGCTATCACTGGGGTTCCGCCATCAAACCGGAATACGACCGGGTCGACAGCGTCTTCCTTCACCTCGCTCGCACACTACGAGAGATGTTCCCGCAGATTGCCGACCGCATCGTTGTGACTCACCGCTGGGGCGGGCCGTTGGGTGTTCCGCGCGACTGGCACGCGAGCGTCTCGTATGACCCCGCATCCGGACTCGGCGGCGCGGGCGGCTATGTGGGCGACGGACTCACAACCACGAACCTCGCTGGACGAACTCTCGCCGACCTCATCACCGGAGCGGAAACGCCACTGACCGCGCTGCCGTGGGTGAACCACCGGTCCCCGTCATGGGAACCGGAGCCACTCCGATTCCTTGGTGCCAACGCAGGGCTCGTGGGAACGACGTTGGCAGACGAGGAAGAAAAGCTCACCGGGCGACCGTCGATTGTCGCTCGTGTGCTTGCACCCCTCACGGGGCACTAGCCAATAGCCTGAAAGAGTGAAACGGTTCTTCGCCCCAGGGTTTGGGCGACGCGTCGGCATCGTTATCGCAGTGCTTTCGCTCATCGCGCAGGTTGGAGCACTTGCGCTGGGTGGCTGGGGAATTCTCAACGTCTCGATGGTGCGCGATTGGCTAACGGTGGGGAAGGCCGTCGACAATGCGCGAATCGACGAGTACGTCGCTCGAGCAGGGCTCTCATCTGCCGGTCGGTTTTATCTGCTAGCGGCGCATCCGACGCTTCACAGCCCCGACACTTTCGACGAATCATGCCCCAACCCCGAAGCGGGGATCGCGGTTCTCGGGTGCTATTCCGTTTCCGACGACACCATTCACCTTTTGGACATCACGGACGACACGTTCACCACACTTGAACCGGTCGTTGCTGCGCACGAGACCCTGCATGCCGTCTGGACGCGGTTAGATCCGCTTGAGAGAACGGCGGTTTCCGCAGAAATTGAAAAGTCGTTCGCCGGTGTCAGTAATCCCGACCTTCTCGGACGGCTTGCCCCATACAAATCTCTCACGCCAGATCAACGAGTCGCTGAACTTTTTGCAATTCTCGGCACCGAATCCGCCACCGTGACGCCAGCCCTCGAAGAGTTCTACACCCGCTATTTTGACAATCGACAGGCGTGTGTCGAACTCGCGTTGTCTGCGGCCAACACGATTGCCGAAATCTCAAATTCGATCGAATCGGTCGGCAGCCAGATCCTTGCCGTCGAAATTTCGGTAAAGAATTCTCGCACAACGTACACGCGCGACAAACGGACGTTGTCGGAGGATATCGCTTCGTTCAACGCCCACGCAGAAATCCCTGGTTATTTCACCTCGTCGTCGGATTTCACGCGGGAGCGGGATTCTCTCCGGAGTCGGCAAACCGCATTAGAGAAGTCACGCGTTGCGCTCAATGAAATGATTGAGCAGTACAACTCTCTCGTTGAACAAATGACGGTGCTCAATGCTCGAGCGATGAGGCTCAACACGGCGTTGGGAATCGACGCGAGCGCGATGCTATTGGTGCCGGCCGAACCCTAAGCTTTGACGGGGAAAAGGTTCGCGATCTGCGCGAATTCACGGGTCGTCGGACTCCACGAGACTGCCGCGTCGGCATTTTCCCGAACCTGAACGACCGTGGTGGCGCCTGCGATCACACTCGACATCCCGGGAACCGCCAAGAGCCATCCAATTGTGGCTTCCAGCATTGTGATGTAACGTTCAGCGCAAAACTTCGCAAACTTGTCCATTGCGTCCCATGGGGCCTCGGCGTGCAGATGTTGACGCTTTCGCATGATTCGCGAATTCTCGGGGCCGCCGTCCTTGGTGAACTGCCCGGTAAGCAAGCCATTGTGGAGGGGAAACCATGGCAGAAAGCCGAGTCCCATGTCCTGCGCGACAGGGAGGATGCCGTTCTCGGCTTCTCGCGACAGCAGGTTGTATTCGTTCTGTGCTGAGACGAAACTCTTCAACCCAAGGCGCTTTGCGACGGATTGAGCTCGACGGGCTTGTTTTCCGCTGTAATTGCTGTGACCGATGTGTCGAACCTTGCCCTCCTCGATTAATTCGTTGAGCGCTTCGAGGGTCTCTTCGATGGGTACACGAGGATCCGGAGTGTGATGCTGATACAGGTCGATGAAATCCGTCTGCAGACGCTCGAGAGACTGATCGATGGACGCTCGGATGTAGGCCCGTGAACCACCAGGACCGAGGTGCGCGAGCGGGCTCTCGTATTCCGTGTGTCCAAACTTCGTGGCGATGACCATTCGTTCGCGTGCATTCGCAACAACCGGTCCCATGAGCCGTTCCGAAAGACCGAAATCTGCGCCGTAAATGTCGGCGGTGTCAAAAAAATTGATGCCCGCCTCGATTGCGGCTGCCAACACGTCGGACGTTCCTCCCACACTGAACGTCAACGTGTCAGGGCGCCCGAAATTGTTGCACCCTAGACCGACCGCCGAGACAAGGAGGCCCGAGTTGCCGAGGAATCGCATCGGGATGTCCGCCATGACTTTACTCCCCAAGTTTGAATATCGCCACATTACTAACACATTACAAAACTTTTTGTCCGTTAGCAAGGCAGCAACTAATCTTCATCTATGACAAACTTTGATGCCATCGCACGGATGGACAGCCCAATCGGCCGCCTCGAAGTCATCGCGCGAGGCGATTCGATCGTGGGACTCACCATCGAATGCGACGGTGAGTTGCCTCACGACTCAACGCCCGAAAAGAAGAACGCGGTGCTCGTCACGGCAACTAAGCAACTGGGCGAATACTTCTCGGGAAAGCGTCGAGAATTCAGCGTTCCCGTGTCGCTGGCCGGGACACCGTTCCAGACCTCGGTGTGGGATGCGCTGGCGGCCATCCCGTTCGGCGCTGTCCGATCCTACGGCGACGTCGGGATGACAACGGGTCGTTCGACAGCGGGCCGCGCGGTCGGCGGTGCGGTCGGCGCAAACCCTGTTCCCATCATCATCCCCTGCCATCGTGTGCTGGCCAGTGACGGCCGCATCACGGGGTACTCCGGTGGCAACGGGATTCCGACGAAGGTCTGGCTGTTGGACCACGAGGGCATCGCCCACCGATGAGCGCCCTTCATGTCGGCGCTGACGGTGTCGCTCGATGCTGGTGGTGCGGTGACGACCCGCTCTATGTCGAATATCACGACACCGAATGGGGAGTCCCCGTCCACGGTGACCGCAAAATGTTCGAGCGCCTCGTGCTCGAGGCGTTCCAATCCGGGCTCTCGTGGATCACTATCCTGCGGCGCCGCGAAGGTTTCCGCTCTGCGTTCGCGAACTTCGATCCTCACGTTATCGCTGGCTTCGGACCTGCTGACCGCGCTCGCCTCATGGCGAACCCCGGGATCATCCGGAACAATGCGAAAATCGACGCGACCATCCGCAACGCAGCCATCGTTGCCTCCATGATTGACAGCGAACCCGGTGGGCTGGATGCGCTCGTCTGGTCTCATGCACCGACGAACCCTCACTCAACGATTCGTGACATCGTCGACGTACCGGCGTTCACACCCGAGTCCATCGCCCTCGCGACGGCACTCAAAAAGCGAGGGCTGAAGTTCGTCGGCCCGACCACGGCTTATGCCCTCATGCAGGCGGTCGGCGTCGTGAACGACCATGTTGATGGCTGCGCTTTCGGGGAATAGAGCCGGCCCCTGAACTACGCGGACGCCGCTGAAGCGGTCTTCTGCTTTCGTTGTGCAACGACGAGCCACACGACCATCCCGACGAGAACTACTCCAACGCCACCGGCGATGTAAAGAACGGTGTTGTCTGACGGCACCTCGACGATGATGGAAACATCTGTGTCGCTTGCCGCCAAGTTGTTGACGATTACCGTGGAGGGGTCGTCGTCGTCGATTTCAACTCCTTCGCCCTCGACACTGATTACGTTGTTCGCGAAGTGAAGTGTCGTGTCCATTTTCAGCCCGATGCCCGCCGCGATGCCAAGCGACGAGGAGTCGCCGGTCGAGTCATCCGGCATCGACCCTGTAACGGTCAGCGTGCCGTCTGCGACAACCGTCTTTCCATTAGTGAGACCGAGCAACTGATCAACCGTGGCCGTCTCGTCGAGTTGGGCGCCATCAAATACACATTCTGCCGAGTAATAGTCGGTCGAATCGACGTTCTTCTCGGCGTAAGTACAGTCGTCGACAAACTCTCCTGCTGCAGGTCCGTCCTCGGAGGATTCATTGAACATCTCCTCGAAACCTTTGAGGCCGCCAGCGCTCGAATCGTCGCTCATTTCCGCAAGTCCGTCAAACGTCTCTTTCGCCATCGACATCTCGAGGCTTCCGCCCGTGATGAGTCCGGCCGCATCTACGTCGGCCACGATGTGAAGTTCGTAGCAACCTGTGGTGAGGAGGGCCGCTGCGGCGATCGCAGTCCCAGCAAGTGCTCGTCGAGAGGGGTTCACGTGACGAGCCTAAACGACGAGGGTGATGAAATCCAGCGTGTGCCGAACATCGATACCGACCGAGTTGGCCCAGTTCACGAGGTCTTCTGGGGCCGCGAGGTCGGGCGAGTCGGCAACAAGGGCAGCAACGAGCTCGCCCTTGTGAATCTTGTTGAAGTGGTTGAGTGCCTTCCCACCGTTCGCCGCGACCACGTCGAGGTAGTAGTTGGGAACTCCCGCCGGAATGGGTGCCAGATCGCGATACCCACCCGATCGTGCATCGAGCACCCAGTCCCCCGCGGCCATTTCACGAACAGCGTCGCCAACCTGCTCACCCCAGTATTCCTTCAGGGCACGCCCTGCAACCTTCGTATCGTAGGACAGCCGATACGCCGAAATCGGGTCAGTCGACGAGATTATTCCGAATAGCGCCGAGTGAATAAAGACGTGAGTCGCCGCCCAGTCGCGCTGATCGGGAGTCCAATCCGCGACCCCCGTCGCGGAATACAGAACACCGGTGTAGCGCTCGATTGCCGGCATTAGGTCTGCGTCCCTGAAAACATTGTTTGCCAACTCGTCGATTGACTTTGGGCCCAATTTGAGTGCTTTCGCCGCAACCGCCGGCGAATCACGGCACCATGACTCCACGGTAGACATGAGGTCGGCTCTCGCGGTGTCTTGGCTGGAAAAACTGAGAGTGGGCCAACCCGCATTGGGAAGCCCACCCTTGAGTTTTGTTTCCGACGGGGGAAGCAGGATTCGCACTTAGGCGACCAGTTCCGCCTGGCTGGCGACAACCATCACCGTGTTGTTTTCCACCGAGAGGAAACCCCGGTCGGCCTTCGCCAGGATGATTCCGTTCTCGGTGTGGATTCGAACATCGCCCTCGGCCAAAATTCCCAGGAAAGGCTCGTGCCCGGGCAGAACGCCCAGTTCGCCTTCGACGGTGCGAGCGACGAGCATGCTCGCCTCGCCCGCCCAGACCTCTCGGTCTGCAGCGACAACACGAACCGTGAGAGTGGCCATGATTACCCGTTATCCTTCTGGATCTGAGTCCACTTCTCTTCAACATCAGAGATGGACCCAACGTTGAAGAACGCCTGCTCGGCGACGTGGTCGAATTCACCCTTGGCGATTGCGTCGAACGACTCGATGGTGTCCTTGAGCGGAACCGTCGAGCCCTCAACTCCGGTGAACTTCTTCGCCATGTAGGTGTTCTGCGAGAGGAACTGCTGAATACGACGCGCACGCGACACGGTGATCTTGTCTTCCTCCGAGAGCTCGTCGACACCGAGAATCGCGATGATTTCCTGCAGTTCCTTGTTCTTTTGAAGGATCTGCTTCACCGTCGTCGCGACACGATAGTGGTCGGCGCCGATGTAGCGCGGGTCGAGGATTCGGCTCGTCGAGGTGAGCGGGTCAACGGCGGGGTACAGACCCTTGGACGCGATTTCACGCGACAGTTCCGTGGTCGCATCGAGGTGAGCGAACGTCGTTGCGGGAGCCGGGTCGGTGTAGTCATCCGCGGGCACATAGATGGCCTGAAGTGACGTAATCGAGTGACCGCGCGTCGAGGTGATTCGCTCTTGGAGGATACCCATCTCGTCCGCGAGGTTTGGCTGGTAGCCAACAGCCGAAGGCATACGACCAAGAAGGGTCGAGACCTCGGAGCCGGCCTGGGTGAAGCGGAAGATGTTGTCGATAAAGAGCAGAACGTCCTGCTTTTGCACGTCGCGGAAGTATTCCGCCATCGTCAGAGCCGAGAGGGCGACGCGAAGACGCGTTCCCGGCGGCTCGTCCATCTGTCCAAACACGAGCGCTGTCTTGTCGAAGACGCCCGCCTCTTCCATTTCGTGGATGAGGTCGTTTCCTTCACGGGTACGCTCGCCAACACCGGCGAACACCGACACACCACCGTGGTCTTGAGCAACGCGCTGAATCATTTCTTGGATGAGAACGGTTTTGCCGACACCGGCACCACCGAACAGACCAATCTTTCCACCCTGGACATAGGGCGTGAGGAGGTCGATGACCTTGATGCCGGTCTCGAAAAGTTGCGTCTTCGACTCGAGTTGATCGAATGCCGGGGGCTTGCGGTGAATCGGCCAGCGCTCCTTGATTTCGACCTTCGAACCGTCACCGTTAAGGATCTCACCGAGGACGTTGAAGACCTTGCCCTTGGTCACGTCCCCGACGGGTACCGAGATCGCCTCGCCGGTGTCGCGGACTTCCTGACCGCGGACGAGTCCGTCGGTTGGTTTGAGCGCAATCGCACGGACGAGATCGTCCCCGAGGTGTTGTGCGACCTCGAGGGTCAGCACAATCTCGACGCCATCCAACGTATACGTCGTCTGGAGAGCGTTGTAGATCGGGGGAATAGAGTCGTGGGGGAACTCGATGTCCACAACGGGTCCGGTCACTCGCGCGATACGTCCGACCGCGGCCTGAGTCTTGGCAGCCATTTTCTCGTCCTTCTGTTCTGTGGTTACTTTTTCGAAACGAGAGCGTCTGCGCCGCCCACGATTTCAGAAATTTGTTGGGTGATTTCGGATTGACGCGCGTTGTTCGCAAGTCGGGTGTAGTTCTGGATGAGCTTGTCTGCGTTGTCCGTCGCGCTCTTCATCGCCTTTTGACGAGCAGCGTGTTCTGCCGACGCCGAAGACAACATCGCCGCGAACACGCGATTTTCGACATAAACCGGCAGAAGTGCATTGAGCACGCTCAACCCGTCCGGTTCGAACTCGTACAGGGGCAAAATGTCGGCGCCGGTCGGGATGGGGGCGTCGTCGTCCGCTTCGACCACTTCGAGCGGCAAAAGGCGAAGGACGGTCGGAACCTGTGAGACGAGGTTGACAAAACGGTTGTACACGAGGTGAATCTCGTCGACACCGGCGTCATCGTGGCTCTTGAGGAAGTGCTCAATCAACGCCTGAGCGACCTCTTCGGCGGTTTCGACCTCGGGGCGGTCGGTGTTCCCGATCCAATCCCGCACCCACTCGCGCTGACGGAAACCGAAGTACTGCAACGCCTTGCGGCCGATGAGGTAGTACACAACCTCTTTGCCTTCAGAGTCGAGCTTCTCGGCCAGTTCGCCCGCTTCGCGAAGAACCTGCGACGAGAACGCGCCGGCGAGGCCGCGATCCGAGGTGAATATCACCACGGCCGAGCGGCGGTGAACATCGGGCTGTGTCGTCAACGGGTGGTCCACGTTCGACCCGACGGCGACAGCAGTGACCGCTCGCGTCAACGCCCGTGAGTACGGGGCTGCCGCGGCCATGCGCGCCTGCGCCTTCTGAATTCGCGACGCCGAGATGAGCTCCATGGCGCGCGTGATTTTCTTCGTGGTCTGAGCCGACTTAATCTTCTGTCGGTAGATGCGAAGTTGCGCTCCCATGGTGTTCCTCCTCTCGGTTTACGTTCGAATTACTTGCGCTTGCGCGGCTTGACGATTGTGGCTTGCTCAACCTCGTCGGCGGGAAGAGCGTCGAACTGTTCCGACCCTGCCTTGGTTCCACCCTTGCCGCTCTGGAACGACGTGATGAACTTGTCGATTTCCTTTTCGAGGTCGGCCTCGGTGGCGTCATCGAGAACGTTGGTCGAACGGAGCGTGTCGAGGATCTTCGTGTTGCGGCGAAGGTGCTCGATCAGTTCGCGTTCGAAACGAAGAACGTCGGTGATCTCGAGAGTATCGAGCTTGCCCTTGGTTCCGGCCCAGATCGAGACGACCTGCTCTTCGACGGGATACGGCGAATACTGAGGCTGACGCAAAAGTTCCGTCAATCGCGCACCGCGCGCGAGCTGGCGGCGGCTCGTTGCGTCGAGGTCGGAGGCGAACATCGCAAACGCTTCGAGCGAACGGTACTGCGCGAGCTCGAGCTTCAATGTCCCCGACACCTTCTTGATCGACTTGACCTGAGCGTCACCACCAACTCGCGACACCGAGATTCCGACGTCGACGGCGGGTCGCTGGTTGGCGTTGAACAGGTCGGACTGGAGGAAGATTTGTCCATCGGTAATCGAGATGACGTTGGTCGGGATGTAGGCCGAGACGTCATTCGCTTTGGTTTCGATGATGGGAAGACCCGTCATCGAACCGGCGCCGAGTGCGTCCGACAGCTTGGCGCAACGCTCGAGCAGACGCGAGTGTAGGTAGAAGACGTCACCGGGGTACGCCTCACGTCCCGGTGGGCGACGAAGCAAGAGCGACACGGCACGGTAGGCCTCGGCCTGCTTGGACAGGTCATCGAAAATGATGAGGACGTGTTTGCCGGCGTACATCCAGTGCTGACCAATGGCAGACCCCGTATATGGCGCGAGGTACTTGAATCCGGCGGGGTCAGAGGCAGGGGCCGCGACGATGGTCGTGTACGCCATTGCTCCGGCTTCTTCGAGAGCGCCCTTGACAGCCGCAATCGTCGAGCCCTTCTGTCCGATGGCGACATAGATGCAGCGAACCTGCTTGTTCGTGTCGCCCGACTCCCAGTTGGCTTTCTGGTTGATGATGGTGTCGACCGCGATGGCCGTTTTGCCGGTCTGGCGGTCACCGATGATGAGCTGACGCTGCCCACGACCGACGGGAATCATGGCGTCGATCGCCTTGATTCCGGTCTGAAGCGGTTCGTGAACCGACTTTCGCGCCATGACGCCTGGAGCCTGAAGCTCGAGTGCACGACGGCCCTCGGTCTTGATGGTTCCGAGCCCGTCGATGGGGTTACCGAGCGGGTCGATGACGCGGCCCAGATAGCCTTCGCCGACGGGAACCGAGAGGACTTCGCCCGTGCGGGTGACTTCTTGACCGGCCTGAACGCCCGAAAACTCACCGAGGACTACGACACCGATGGAGTCCTCGTCTAGGTTGAGCGCGAGGCCGAGCGTTCCGTCAGCGAACTTGATGAGCTCGTTCGCCATGACGCCGGGGAGTCCGTCGACGTGCGCGATTCCGTCACCCGCGTCGATGACGTGTCCGACTTCTTTCGCGCTCGATTTAGAAGGCTCGTACGACTTCGCGAAGTCGCCCAGCGCCTTGCGGATGTCATCCGGGTTAATTGTCAGTTCAGCCATTGTTGTTTCCCTTTGTGTGGCGGTTAGCCCGCGAGTTTCGAGGAGAGTTCTGTGAGGCGCGAACGGATGCTCGCGTCGATGGTGTCGTTTCCGACCTGGACAGTGAAGCCCCCGACGATCGAATCGTCGATGATTTCATCGATGTGGTGGTCGCGTCCAAAACGGGTCCGAAGCACGGTCGCAATGCGTTCGCGCTGCGCCGTGTCGAGCGGGTGGGCGACGGTGACAATAGCGACCCCGCGACCCTGCTGGTCGGCAGCGATGTTCTGGGCTTCAGCGAGCAGCGCGCGGATGCGTCGGCCACGAGGCTGGCTCACGAGGTGGCGCACGATTTCTGTCGTCGCATCGCTTGCGCCTTTGAGCACGGCTCCCGCAAGAGATCGCTTTGCGTCTGCCCCGCCCCGCTTGGCACTGAGCGCTAACTCGAGTTCAGGGTTAGCGGCAACCGCTTGAGCGATTGTAAAGAGTTCTGATTCAATCGCGTCCGCTGAACCAGCGGCGATGACGCGAATTCCGATTTCTTCGATTCCCGCAAGCATCTCGTCGGCGGACGACCAGCGCACACCGACAATCGTGTGGAGAAGAGTGGCGGCCGTACCGTCGATTTTCCCGACGACGCCGTCGACAAGCGCGGCTTTGGCCGTCGCGTCCGCAACGGGGTTTGCGAGTGCAGCACGCAGCGCCGGGGTTTCCCCGATGGCGCGACCAACGGACAGAATCGCGGCGCCTGCCGCAACACTCAATCCGTTCGCCTTCGCGACCGCGGCTTTCGCCGAGGCCAGCGCAACGCGTGATGCACTGCCCATTACTTGCTCTTCTCGTTCTTTTCGACGTCTGTAAGGTAACGGTCGACAACAGCAGATGACGCCTTGGCGTCCTTCACCTGTTCGCCGATGACCCGACCCGCGAGCTCGAGAGCGAGCTGACCAACCTCGGAACGAAGTGACTGGATCGCAGCGAGGCGTTCCGCCTCAATCTGCTGTTGCGCTTTGGCGGTAATCGCCTCGGCAGCATCCGATGCCTGGTCTTTCAGCTCGGCGAGGATGAGTGCACCCTCGGCCCGCGCCTTTTCTTTGATATCAGCGGCTTCGGTTCGCGCTTCCTGGAGAAGTGCGTTGTACTTTTCGAGTGCCACCGCCGCTTCCTGCTGAGCCGATTCGGCGAGGGCGATTCCACCTTCGATTTTCTCCGCGCGAGCATCGAGCGTCTTTTGCATGTTCGGCAGGATGACCTTCCAGAACATGAACAGGACGATCGCGAACGGAATGATCGACCAGACGATGTCATAAATCGCCGGGATGAGGGGGTTCGGGACCGATTCAGTCGATTCCGACGCCCACACGAATGCGTGCAGCATGTCGATTCCTTATCGTGACTATACGAAGATGAAGCCGGTTGCGATACCGACGAAGGCTAGTGCCTCGGTGAACGCGATACCGATGTACATGAGGACCGTGAGGCGGCCCTGAAGTTCGGGCTGACGTGCAACCGACTCGATCGTCTTTCCGACGACGATACCCACGCCAATTGCGGGTCCGATGGCTGCGAGACCGTAGCCGACGGTTGCGATGTTTCCCGTGATCTCTGCGAGAACCATGGTGTTTCCTTCCGTTGTGACCCGGATGGGTCGTTGTGGTTAGTGTTCTTCCGCCAGCGCGAGCTGGAGGTAGACAGCGGTCAAGAGTGTGAAAACGTAGGCCTGAAGAACGGCGACCAAGATTTCAAAGAGTGAAAATGCGATTCCGAACGCGAGTGTTCCCGCCCCACCAACATAGCCGTACCACTGCCCGACGCCGAGTACGAAAAAGTGCGTTGCGGAGAAAAGCAGGACGAGAAGAAGGTGGCCGACGATCATGTTCATGAGGAGTCGGAGCGTCAGCGTGACGGGACGAAGAACGAACGTCGACAACAATTCGATCGGCGTCACAACGATGTAGAACGCCTTCGGCACACCGGACGGAAAGAGAGAGTTCTTGAGGAAAGCGCCGGGGTGCTTTTTCAGTCCCGCGTAGATAAACGTGATGTACGACACAACCGCGAGAACAAGTGGAATCCCGATGACGGACGACCCGGCGATGTTAAAGCCGGGCACAATTCCCGTGATGTTGAGGAACAGCACAAGAAAGAAAATCGTCGTGAGAATAGGCAGGAACCGACGGCCGTCCTTTTTGCCCAAAAGGTCCTCGGCGATGTTGACCCGAACGAGGTCAAGGCCCATCTCGATGGCCCCCTGGAAGCGCCCGGGCACGAGCGCCATTTTGCGCGTACCGAGCCAGAAAAGTACGACGAGCAGGACGACCATGATCATACGAATGATCATGATGCGGTTCATCTCAAAGGGAGTTCCCTCGAAGAAAATTGCCGCGGGGAAAAATTCGGTAATGGACGGAGCGTGAAAAGTAATGGCTTCAGACAGAACGAGGCTATTCAGTCCGTTCACGTTATCTCCTTGAGTCGAGCGCTACCCCGCGCTGCATGGGCTCATTTAGAGACGAGCCTACACCATGTCGACTATGGGAACACGAGCCCTAGCGATGGCAATAACGTCACTCGCGAGAGCTCCGAGCACCGCCGCGATGACGCAACTGAACGCGATAACGGGGTCGAGTGCATCGGAATTTCGGATGGCAAAAGCGACCACGAGAAATAGGACAAATTTCAGAAGCCACGAACCAAGAACGATGGCAAAAAAGAGCCCAGAGGCGATGCTGCCGCCGCTCGCCCTCTGACCAACGAGGATGCTTCCCGCGGTAATTCCCATGAACACGAACGCGACGGCGCTTCCGACCAGCGCGCTCCATATCCCCGTTGATCCGACCAAGGAATAACCGATTGCGCCACCGACCAGCGCGATACCGAGAGACGCAACTCCTCCCAACAGAAGCGCGGTGCGCAACGCTTTCGCCGCGAGCTGAACGGCACTACTCATGGGTGTCCTCCACAATATCTCCGAACAAGTTGATGGGCTTGTCGCGACCGAGCGGTGCGATGGTCAGGATCGTGGTCACGATGAGCCCAGCGGCAACAATCCCTGTGGCAACGATTGCATCGACAAACATGAAGAGCAGAGCACCGACGGCGACGACGACGGTCCACGCATACAAAATGAGAACCGCTTGAAAGTGCGTGTGTCCCATGTCAAGAAGGCGGTGATGAAGATGCTTTCGGTCAGCAGCGAACGGCGAACGGCCGCCGAGGATTCGGCGGGTGACCGCGAGAATGAAGTCGACGAGCGGAACCACGAGCACGGCGAGCGGAAGTGCGAGCGGAATGAAGGCGGGAACAAATTGTCCCGGGTCGATGCGGGTTGGGTCAACCTGTCCGGTGACCGAAATGGTCGACGCGGCAAGGACGAGGCCGATGACGAGCGCACCGGAGTCCCCCATGAACATCTTGGCGGGATGCCAGTTGACCGGAAGGAATCCGATGAGGGCACCACAGAGCGCGGCGGTCAGGAGAGTTGAGAGGTTGAAGTAACTTGTCTCGCCAGGACCGGTGGCGAGGATGTAGGAGTAAATGAAGAACACCGCACCGGCAATCAGGGTGACGCCAGCGACCAATCCGTCGAGTCCGTCAATGAAGTTGATGGCGTTCATCACCAGCACAACCGCAAAAACGGTGAGCACGAGCGACATTGTCGGCGAAAGCAACAAAATTCCGCTGAACGGCAGGCTTACTATTTGCACACCGCTCCACGCGAGTACGACGGCGACAATCAGTTGGGCGCCCAGTTTGACGAGCCAATTGAGGTCGATGAGGTCGTCGATGACTCCGACCACCGCCATGAGAACAATGCCGATTCCGATTCCGATGACGGGCATGATGTTGACGAAAACTGGACCGAAGACGGGGAGGAACGCCGCGACGATGAGGGCGGCACCGAGACCGAGGACGATGGCAACACCGCCGAGACGAGGTGTCGGTGTCGTGTGAACGTCGCGGTCGCGGATGACGGGATAAATCCTGAAGCGGTGACTCAGGCGAAGAAGCGCGTGAGAACCGACAAACGAAATAATCGCCGCGACGAACCCGATGATGAGATAGTTCATGCGCCGTCCTCGGCAATTGCTCCGAGCACATCGCGAACCGCGTCCCGTGAAATCGTGCCTTCGCGCAAAATCCGAACGGGCTGCCCATCACGTGTCGGTGTCGCGTCAACGATTGTGGAGCCAAGGCGCGATTCCGACGACTCGCCCGCGTCGAGATAGACAGCGACTCGATCGCCCAGTTGATCGAATGCTTCGGTTGCCGTCAAGGCGGCGGGCTTCCCGGTCAGGTTTGCGCTCGATACGGCGAGTGGGCCAGTCTCACTCAAAAATTCTCGCACGAGTGCGTGGTCGGGCATTCGCAGGGCGACCGTTCCGTTAGTCTCACCCAGGTCCCACGCAAGGGTGGATCGTGCCGAGACAACGATTGTCAATCCTCCTGGCCAGAACGCGCCGGCAAGTTTTTCTACCTCGGGCGTGATGTGCTCGGTGAGTGCCGCCACCGTGTCGAATCCCGGCACGAGAACGGGGGGCGGAGACTGGCGGCCGCGACCCTTTGCGTCGAGCAACTTCTCGACAGCGGCAGGATTGAAGGCGTCAGCAGCGACTCCGTACACCGTGTCGGTGGGGAGAACGACGAGGTCGCCGCGACCAATGGCCTGTCTGGCCAGTCGCAGTCCCGTCAAGGCCTCGGCCGTGTCGAGACAGTTATAGATTGTGCCCATCCATGACAGTTTAGCCATGGGTGGCTATCGGACCGCGGTGAGGGCTCGTTCGCGTTGGAGTAGGTCGGTGTGGGTCGACGTCATCGAGAAGCCAACTTCTTTGGCAATGGCACGAACTGCCGGACCCTGCCCGTCACCGTGCTCGACAACGAGTGTGCCGCCGGGGCGTAAGAGAAGTGCAGCGCGAGCGATGAACGTGCGAATGTCACGAAGCCCGTCCTCCCCGCCAAACAGCGCGATCTCGGGGTCGTACCCCAGAACTTCGATGTCTGTGGGCTTGTCGTAATCAGGAATATACGGCGGATTCGCAACGACGACATCGATGGTGCCGTCAAGTTCCGGCAGCGCGCTCGCTGCGTCACCAACCACCAGTGTCACTCGCTCGTCGCCATATCGCGCGATGTTGCGCTCTGCCCATTCAGCCGCGGCAGTCGACAGTTCAACGGCAAACACCTCGGCGTTGGGAACCTCGGTTGCCAGTGCAAGGGCGAGGGCTCCTGTTCCTGTCCCCAGATCAACGGCACGAGGCCTGGGTGACGGAACTTGCCGGAGCGCGTCGATCGCCCATTCGGCGACCAGTTCGGTTTCGGGTCGCGGGATGAGGACCCCCGGACCCACGGCGAGAACAAGGTGACGAAAAGGTGATTCCCCCGTGATGTGTTGAAGTGGTTCACGGGATTCGCGGCGTGTTGCGATGACGTTGATTTCCCGTGCCAACGCCTCGTCCAGTTCGACACCCATGAACGTCTTGGTGGCCACCTCGCCGCGGGTCCAGCCGGCAACATGACCGACGACGAGTTCGGCGTCCGCGAGAGCAGAGGCGATGCCGGCACGGTCGAACCGCTCCGCGAGAGCGGCAACGATCTCGCCGACCGAGGTCACGAGCCGGAGGACTCCGAGAGCGCCTTCAGTTGCGCCTCTTCGTCGACAGCGATACACGAGTCGATGATCGGTTCCAGCGCGCCGTTCATCACCTGATCGAGGTTGTACGACTTGTACCCCGTGCGGTGATCCGCAATTCTGTTCTCGGGGAAGTTGTAAGTGCGGATTCGCTCTGAACGGTCCATCCCGCGAATCTGGCTCTTGCGGGCGTCGCTCGCTACGGCATCGCGTTCTTCCTGTTGACGCGCGAGCAGGCGCGCACGCAAAACGCGCATCGCCGATTCCTTGTTCTGGATTTGACTCTTTTCGTTCTGACACGACACGACGATTCCCGTCGCAATGTGGGTGATTCGAACAGCCGAGTCGGTCGTGTTCACGGACTGGCCGCCGGGTCCGCCCGAGCGGAAGACATCGATACGTATGTCGTTAGGACTGATTGCGACCTCTTCGGGTTCGTCAACCTCGGGGAAGACGAGCACACCCGTCGTCGACGTGTGAATTCGGCCCTGCGCTTCGGTTGCGGGAACTCGCTGAACGCGATGAACCCCGCCTTCGTATTTGAGCTTCGCCCACGCGCCGTTGGCGGGGTCAGTGGCGTTGGCCTTTATGGCGAGCTGAACGTCTTTGAAGCCACCAAGATCGCTGTCGGTGCTGTCGAGAATCTCGACGCGCCAACCACGGCTGTCGGCGTACTGGGTGTACATGCGAAGCAGGTCGGCGGCGAACAGCGCGCTTTCCGCACCGCCCTCACCTCCCTTGATTTCCATAATGACGTCTCGTCCATCGTCGGGATCGCGGGGGATGAGCAACCGACGAAGTTTTTCTTCAAGTTCCAGAGCGCTCGCTTCCATCGGCGCGATTTCAGCAGCAAAGACCTCGTCATCCTTGGCAAGTTCCCTCGCCGCCGCAAGATCATCGCGGGCTGCGGACAACGCCTCGTGCGTTGTAACGATCTGGTTCAATTCCGAATATCGACGATTGAGTTTCTTGGCGCGCGCCGGATTCGTGTGAATAGCCGAATCGGCGAGTTCCACCTGAAGAGCGGCATGTTCCGCGACGAGACCGTCGATTGATTCGAGCATGGGAACCCCTAGAGGGTGACCACGGCGGTGGCGATATCGAGTAACTCGTCTCGAACCGCACCGGGGAATCCGTCGGTCTGGTGATCGATTGTTGCGATGACCGTGAGTGAGCCGCCCGTCTCGAGCGCACGCCCGGCACCGAAAAGGCGCTTGGTGGCCGAGAACACGGCGGCGTCAACCGCTCCGTCACCGAGGGGGCGTGACCCCTGAATGACCGCCATCTGGTTTTTGGCGACACGGGTCATCGAATCGATGAGGACGACAACGTGGTGTCCCTTTTCGACGAGGCGCTTAGCCCGGGCGATCGCGAGGTCGGCGACGGTCACGTGTTCGTCCGCGTGGCGGTCGTACGACGAGGCGCTGACTTCTCCGCGAACGCCGCGGCTGAGCGCCGTCACGTCCTCGGGCAGACCCTCTGAAACAACGACCATAAGGTGGGCGTCCGTTGCGCTGCCCGAAATTTCGGAAGCGAGGTCACGAATCACAGCGGTGCGAGCCGGGCCGGCAGCAGCGTCAACGAGAACGCGGTCGCCCTTTTTGACCGAGCCAAAACGACCGCTCAATCCGAGCCCTTCGCTGGCGTGAACCGCAACGAGGTCGTTGAATTCGTCGCGAACGACGGCCTCCTCTGGTGCTGCCCCGTTCACGAAGTCGATCGTTGCGAGCGCGTTGTACTTTTGGCGGTTCTGGAAGTCGTTGTCACGAGGTTGGCGAATTGCGCCAACGATCGCGTCACCCTTGCGGAGGTTGTACTTTTTCACTTGACCGAGCGCGACATAGATGTCGGCGGGGCTGGCAAGGTAACCCGCGGTTCGGACGAACGCGTAATTGTCGAGAATGTCCAAGATTCCGGCGACGGGGATGAGCACGTCGTCATCGCTCACGCCGTCGAATTCATCGTCGCGTCCACGGCCGCGCTTGCGGTTGCGCTGGCGACTGCGGCCGTTGTCCGCCTGAGCATCATCGGAATCCGTGGGATCTCCGTTGTCCGATGTTTCGGCATCGGTGGTTGCCCCAGCGGCGCTGCGACCGCGACCACGACCTCGGGTGCGGCGGCCAGCGGGTGAATCACCGTCCGCAGCTGCTTCCCCCGAATCGGGTGCCGACTCTGCAGAGGGGGTGTCCTGTGTGACGACCTCTACCGGCGCGTCAGCGGACTTCTTGGTTGCCCGTCGCGGTGCGCGCTTTCGTGCTGGCGCTTCTGCACCGTCAGAGGCGGGTACATCTGTTATTTCGTTATCCATTGATTACTCCTTAATGTGTCACGCCACCGTGAGCAATCGCACAACGCGATATTCGGTGAGGTGATTCGAAACCTGCTCGGGATTCGGTTAGAGACCGTCTCCATCGGGCAGTACGACAACTGTAGCACCCTTAAAGTCAACGGCGAGCATGAGACATTCCCACGTTGTGTCTTTCGAGGCGTCGATGATGCGAGCGGCACGGGCGCGTTCGAGCGGATCGTCCGTGAGGACGAGGACCGACGGCCCGGCTCCCGACACCACCGCTGCGAAACCCTCGTCGCGCAAACGACGAATCAACGCGATCGTTTCTGGCATGGCCTCTGCCCGATATTCCTGGTGAAGCTTGTCTTCCGTTGCCGCGTGCAACAGTTCGGGGCTCTGTAGGAGGGCCGCGATGAGAAGCGCCGAGCGGGACACGTTGAACACCGCATCCTCGTGGGGAACGGTATCGGGCTGAAGGTCTCGGGCCACTTTGGTGCTCATCGTCAGGTCGCGAGGAACGGCAACCAACAGCGAGACCCCGCGGTGAACGGTCAGTTTCTTGTGTTGGGGGCCCGCCGGTGTCATCCAGGCGATCGACAAACCGCCGAACAGAGCAGGAGCAACGTTGTCGGGGTGTCCCTCCATTTCCGTTGCGATGTCGAGAAGACCCTGAGCGTCGATGTCAACAATGCCGTCGAGCAGACCCTTTGCCACCATGATTCCGCCGACAATCGCGGCCCCCGAGGACCCCATTCCACGACCGTGCGGGATTCGGTTGTCG
>JBEENB010000012.1:0-38230 GCA_041192365.1 Actinomycetota bacterium
GCCGGCGGCAGTGCCCCCGACGGTCCCGGATGGTTCTATTCCCCCACCGTCCTCGACCAATTGACGCCCGACATGCGGCTCGTCATGGAAGAAGCATTTGGGCCCGTGGCGACCGTCTATCGCGTGACCTCTCGCGAAGAGGCCATCACGATCGCCAACCAAACGACCTTCGGGCTGTCCTCCGCTCTGTGGACGACCGAGGCATCCGACGAGGAATACTTCATCCACAACATCGATGCCGGAGCGGTGTTCGTCAATGGCATGACAATCTCGTATCCGGAATTGCCGTTCGGTGGCATCAAGGATTCGGGATTCGGCCGCGAGCTGGCTGCACCCGGAATTCGGGAGTTCTGCAACTTCAAGACGGTATGGAAGGGCTAAGCCCCCCGACATCTAGATTTAGTGAGTTAGTGCGGTCGCGCTCACGGTTCGATCAATCGTGAATTGACCGAGCACGCGAGTGCCGACATAGATGACGGCGGTTTGCCCCGTCGCCACGCCGTTGAGAGGTTCGGTCGGAGTCACCACGATCTCGCCACCGCGACTGGTTGCAATCGCGGGCACCGGGTCAGCGTGTGCGCGGATTTGGACCTCACAGGCGAAATCGTCGAAACCGTCGTCCGTGGACGCGGTGATTCCCGAGGCGACGGGGTCGTTCCCCGCCCACGAGAACCTCTCGCCAGCGATCTCGGCGATGTCGAGGTCTTCCTTCATTCCGACGACGACCTCGTTGGTGGCGGCTTTGACTTCGAGCACAAATCGTGGGCGACCGTCCGCTGACGGGACACCGATCCCGAGCCCCTTGCGCTGACCGACCGTGTAGGCCTGTGCGCCATCGTGCTGCCCGAGCACTGTTCCGTCAGTGTCGACGATGTCCCCCGATTCCATCGGGATGCGCTCGGCGAGCCAGTCGCGTGTGTCGCCCTCCGGGATGAAACAAATGTCGTGGCTGTCGGGCTTGTTCGCGACGGACAACCCGCGGCGCTCGGCCTCTTCGCGAACCAGCGTCTTGCTCGGGGTGTCCCCCAGCGGGAACATCGCGTGGTGCAACTGGTCGGTCGTCAAGACGCCAAGCACATACGACTGATCTTTCGCCCACGCGCTCGCGCGGTGCAGTTCGGGTGTGCCATCCGCGGCGGTCTTCACGTTCGCATAGTGTCCGGTCACGACTGCGTCGAACCCGAGGTCGATTGCCTTGTCCAGTAGCGCCGCGAACTTGATGCGTTCGTTACAACGCATGCAGGGGTTCGGAGTTCGCCCCGCAGCGTATTCCGCGATGAAATCGTCGACGACGGCCTCGGTGAATTGGGCCGAGAAGTCCCACACATAAAACGGAATCCCGAGCAGGCCGGCGGCTCGGCGAGCATCGAGCGAGTCCTCGACCGTGCAGCACCCGCGCGACCCCGAACGGAACAACCCAGGCATGCGCGAGAGAGCCAGGTGCACACCGGTCACGTCGTGACCAGCCTCGACGGCGCGCGCGGTCGCGACCGCAGAGTCAACACCCCCGCTCATTGCCGCCAGAATCTTCATACGCCTAGTTTAGGTTCCCGCCCGCGGCCGGATCCCCCTCTCACCCGAACACCCTGTCCCCGACCCGAACACCCTGTCCCCGACCCGAACACCCTGTCCCCGACCATTTACGTTTGTGGAAACCGAATCGGCTCGCATCGTGGTTACTGGAAACCAATCACCGGTCTCAGGCAGAGCCGCCGCGTGACACCACTTTGGTTTCCAAAAACGCGGGAAGTGGGCAAAACGGTTTCCAAAAACGTCGGATTGTGCAGACAAATCACTAAAAAAGCGAGCTAGCGCTGATTTTTCGCAAATTGTCTGCAGAAACACGTGGGCGAGGGCAAATTGTCTGCAGAAACAGATGGGGATGTGGCAAGCGAGCCAGCGAACGGGGATGTGTGCGAGGCGAGGGGTCCAGGGAATAGGAATAGTGATGGCCCGGCGGGGTTCGGGTGGGTGGGGGGCGCGCGCTAGTGTGTGGCCCGGGCGACAATGTTCGGCAGGACCTCGAGCAGAGCATCGATTTCAACTTCAGTATTCGCGAGCCCGAGCGTGAAACGCAACGGTCCCTCCGAGTCGGCCACACCCATCGCACGCAATACGTGCGATGGCGACTGCACCCCAGCCTGGCAGGCACTTCCAGCACTCGCCGCGTGCCCGGCTTCGTCCAACAGGAACAGCGCCGACACGGAATCGAGACCGGGCACGGTCACGTGCACGTTTCCCGCGGTTCGGTTGGTGTGGTGTCCGCGCACAACCGCACTGGGGATTGTCGCCCGGATTCCGGCCACGAGTCGGTCCCGCAGCGCGGACAATCGAGCCGCGTTCGCCTCGATATCCGCGGTTGCACGTTCCGCGGCGACTCCGGCGGCGAAAACTCCGGCCGCATCGAGGGATCCGCTGCGCAGTCGCTGTTGCGAACCGCCGTGAATGAGCGGGACAATCGGCCACGACCGCGACATCGCGAGCGCCCCCACACCGACGGGGCCACCGATTTTGTGGGCCGAAACACTGAGGGCGGCGAGTCCGCTTCGCGCGAAATCGATGGGCGTGTAACCGAGGGTCGCGACCGCGTCGAGGTGCACCGGGACTTTGGCCGCCTCTGCGAGCGCAACAATCTCGGGGACCGGCTGAATCGTTCCCACCTCATTGTTGGTCCACAGTGTGGTGACGAGGGCGACGTCGTCGCCCAATTTCGCTTCAAGGTCGACGAGGTCGATGGTTCCGGAGTCATCCACGCGAACAAAATCAACGATGGCGGCTTCCGCCTCGACCAGCCAGTGGATTGCGTCAAGTGCCGCGTGATGTTCTGCCTCCGTGGTCAGAATGCGTGGGCGCGGCAACGGTGCGCCGATTTCACGCGACGCCGGAGTTCCGTTACGACCCCAGAACAGTCCCTTGATGGCGAGGTTGATTGCTTCGGTGCCGCTCCCCGTGACGGTGACATCGAACGGAAGCGCCCCGATGGACGCGGCGATCTTGTCGCGACCCTCCTCCCACATCAACCGCGACTTTTGCCCGTCGCGGTGAGTCGCGGACGCGTTTCCACGCAAATGGACCGCACGCGTCCATGCGTCGATGACAGCATCGTGCATGGGCGAGGTGGCCGCATAGTCGAAATACGCCATCGCGGACTACTCCTTTCGATAAACGTCGTTGGCTAGGGGAGCTTAAGCGCAGACGTCAACGCATAAGAATATCCGAGCAAACGAATCTTCTCGGTCGACCCGAGTGACGGCACATAGAACAACAACTGATACTGATATTCCGCTTTGACACCCGTCATGGAACTCGAGATGGCTGCAAGGGCCTTAACAGCGCCTGTCACCGTGATAGCAGCTCCTGGCACTGCCGGCTGGACAATTTCTGCTTCCTGTAGCGTGACCATCATCAGCGCGCCAGACTCGGCAGTGGCGAACACAAGAGGCACATCGGTAGTAGTCGAGTCCTTCCACGTGAATTTTGCCGTTTGCCCGAGGTCCTCGACCCGTTTCGATTTCGCGGTAGCCCCAATCTGCGTCTGCAGTGAGTCGCTGTCAAAATCGTTGGCGAACTCGCTCTTCTTCCCTAAAATCAAGAGGTCACCATAGCGTTCGATAGCTTGAGCGGGGGTTACACTGAGCAACTCTGTTTCACCATATAAGACGGCTGCACCCGATTCGGGTGACGATACGGACGGAATTTTCGCTCCAGGCTCAAGCGCAATGGTGTAGTTCACTTTGTAGTTCTCACGCGGGGAATTCTGTGTCATCACGACGGCAATGGACGGAGCGTCCATGTCGTTTGCATCATCGATTACAGCAAACACCGAACGAGGCCACGAGATAGTTCTCTGGGGAAGAAGCAAACTAACCTTGCCCGCCGGAATCGCGAAGAGCTCAGCCAGGTCCTCGTTTTCTGCACGAACCTTGTATTGGGCTGCGCGGAACCGAAGTGCCGCTCCGTCAAGTCGGGTTGCCGCAATGTTTTCTGCACGTTGCTCGTCTGCCGTCGTCAATGTTGCGGCAATTTCTCCGAGGATGCGATCGAATTGCGCTGCGGTTACGGCGACACCTCGCGGTGACGCTTTGACAATCGGCAAGGGTTCGACGGCAAAGTTCGGAATCACTGAACAGCCAGACAGCATCATGGGTACGGCGAGTCCCCAGGCGATGAAAGGGAGCGCGCGACGACCACGACCACGCCCACGGCGCGGCTCGAGCGGCTCCCTCCCAGGTCGCCACTTCGGTGGTCGCGGAGCTTTGGGCATCCTGCCCTGTCGGTGTCGATGCTTGCGTCGATACGCCAACCAACCAAGATAATAGAAAATTCCCCCGACCACAGCGAGACCGAGTCCGCCATAAAATAGGGTTGTGGCAACAGAGCGGTCGACGTCCATATGCCAGATGATGGTGATCACCTTCGGAGCAGGGAGTGCACCGTCTGTCGCAATAACGATGAGATTGCGGTTAGGTGTTGTGACATCGTGCGCCAACGTTTTTTTGCCCTCAAACTGTTCAACCCAGAGGTCAGATCCCATCGGATCGGGAGCAGCGATTTCGGTGCCCTCAAAGTTCCTCAGAGTCAATTCGCCCTCAATCCCGTTTGCTACGACCGATTGATAAGGCACGTTTCCGATATAGGCGAGGACGTCACCTTGCCTCCCCCACGCCATGACGATTCGGTCACTCGACTTTTCTTGGGCGATAGGGGCTGCGTCCGGGCTCTCGACGTAAATTGTCCCCTCGGCACCACCAATGACCGAAATCGTCTGTGTCGACGAAATCTCGTTTAACGACGTCGAATCGATGACCGTGACCGGTGCCGGATCGGCAATCGTGATTGATTGGCTGATGGTTTCTGGTGGGGAGAAGACCGCGTGAATGAGGATCCCGACCCCGACCATTACGGCGGCTACGCCGAAGAGAATGACGGAGACGATAAATCTCACAACGCTCCCTTCATTTGAAAATGCCAGTTTAGCCGACTGACGCGGGGGATTTCCCCAACACCGATTACCCACGGCGGGTGCACGTGGGTAAACTGACATGGTAAACCGAGGAGGTCACATTGGCTACTGATGGACAGTTTCCTGTTGTCATGCGCGGTTATGCTCGCGATAACGTCGACAAGGCCATCGCAAACCTGCGCCGCGGAATTATTGCCGCGACGACCGAACGCAACGAACTAGCGGCCGAACTAGCGCGCCTCGGTGGTAAAAAGGGACTTGGCGCGGGCGATTTGCCGACCTATTCGGCGCTCGGAACAAAACTCGAAATGGTGTTGCGTACCGCGGAAGAACAAGCCACAGTTCTCATTTCTAAGGCCGACATTCAGGCACAACGAACAATCGCGGATGCTCGAATCGAGGCCGATGAGATTATCGGCGACGCCACTTCGCGCGCAGAATCGTTGGTTGCGGCGGCGGCGGAAAAAGCCCGTTACGAAACGAGCGCCGCCCGAATTGACGCGGAACACATCACCGCGATCGCCGAGAAAGACGTGGAAACTCTTCGAGCGGAAGTTATTCGTGAAACGAACCGTGTGCGGGGAAATGCGGCGACGGAAGCCGCTGCAGCGCGTGCGACTCTCAAGCGCGAGATGTCCGAAAAACAGGCCCTGCTGGATCGCGAGATTGCCGAAAAGAGACTGGTGCTGGACAAAGAGGCACACGAGGCGCGCGCGGAAATCGCTCGACTCATCGGTGAGGCGGATCGTCAAAAACTGGACCTGATTGTCGAAGTTACTGCTCGCCGCCACGAACTGGAGGCACAACTGCTCGAAGAGCTCCGCGACATTGTCGCGCAGAATGAGGCTTACCTGAAAGCCGCAAACGACGAATTCACGAAACTTCAGAAGGACTTGAAATCACTGAAGAGAGAGCACAACCGTCTCGAACCTGAGGTTCTCAAGATTCGAGAAATGGCAATTGTCGAGTCTAAAGAGGCGGCACGGTCGACCATCGATGCGGCAAACGCGAAGGCTCGTCAGCTCGTCAGCGCTGCTCGTAACGACGCCAGATTCGAAATGGCCAATGCCACCCAAAACCTCGCCGAGATTGCCGCGGAACGAGACGCGATTGCGTCGTACATCGGTGACCTGAACACGGCCGTCGCGTTCGCGGCGAAGTCGCTGGCTTCGAAGAATACGGTGGCGAAAACGACCCCGAAACCGACAACGAAACCGACAACGAAACCGACAACGAAACCGACAACGACTCCTAAATCAACACCAAAAACGAACCCGAAGTAAGTCCCCGCATGACAATCAATGGCGCTTTCCGGCTCGGCCTGCTCGGTGGGCTTGGTGTTCTCACAGCGCTCCTCATCGGAAACGCGGTCGCAACGCTGGCGACGGTGATCACCTATGTGGGATTCGCTTTGTTCATAGCATTGGGCCTCGACCCGATCGTGCGCCGCCTTGTCGAATTGAAGTTCCCGCGACCGCTCGCGATCACCGTTGTCGTGTTGGCTGTTCTCGGGTTGTTCGCGGGGTTCGTTCTGGCCCTGATCCCCATCATCGTCGAACAAATGACCAACCTTTACCAGTCAATACTCGAGTTCCTGACCTCATATAACTCGCTGGGCGAAATGGTTGCGGCGATTCAATCGATCATCCCCATCGAAGCTCTGGATGTTCAAAAAACTCTCGACACGATTGTTGCGTTCCTCAGCGACCCAGCCAATCTCGCCAACATCGGTGGCGGAGTTCTCAGCGTCGGCGCCGGATTTGCCAGCGGGATTATCGGTGCGCTGCTCACGCTGATGCTCACGATTTACCTTGTCATTTCCCTCCCCGCGATTAAGCAGTCCTCCTACAGCCTGGTACCGGCTTCCAAGCGCAAGGAATTTATCGGAATCGCCGATCAAGTTGTTGACGCCGTCGGAAAATACGTCGTCGGCCAAGGAACACAGGGTCTTGCGAACGGCGTTCTCAGTTTTGTGGCGATGTCCCTCATTGGCGCCGAATACCCTGCCTTGTTCGCGCTCATCGCGTTTATGTTCTCGTTGTTGCCGCTCGTGGGAACCGTCACGGGTTCGCTCATCATCATCGCCACGCAATTGCTCATCGACCCGACCGACCCGACCACCGCAATTTGGGTGGCCGTCTACTATCTCGTGTACACCCAAATCGAGGCGTACATCATCGGTCCGTTCATCATGAACCGAGCAGTGAAAGTTCCCGGTGTACTCGTGATTATCGCGGCACTCGCCGGCGGTGCCCTGTTGGGCGTGCTTGGAGCCATCGTCGCGATTCCGATCGCGGCGTCGGTACTCATCATCATTCGCCAGGTGATGGTCCCGGCGCAGGAACTGCGCTAACCGAACGTTGTTGGTAGCGGAAGCACCGACGGGTTTACTCGTTCGACGATCTCGCTGAGAACACGGTGGGTCTGCTTTTCTCCGACCCACAGGTGTTTGCCGTCTTTGACCTCAACGATGTCTATCCGGGGCACCACGGCGAACCGCTCGCGTGCCTCGTCGGGTTTGAGATAGTCGTCGAGTTCGGGGATGAGCGCGACAATCGGCGTCACGTTGCCGTTCCATCGCGCGAGCGTCTCGGCTGTCGTTCGATGCAGGGGCGGAGCCAAAAGTATGAGCCCTGCTACGTCGTGATCGATGGTGTGGTTCAACGCAACCTCGGTACCGAATGACCAGCCCACGACCCACGGGGTCGGAAGTCGTTCAGCGCGAATGAAGGCGAGAGCCGCCTCGAGGTCCATGCGCTCGTCAACCCCGTGACCGAATTCACCCTGCGACCGACCACGCGGTGATGTCACACCACGAAAATTGAAACGCAACACGGCAAGGCCCGCCATCGCCGGCAGACGCAGAGCAGCCTTCCGAATGATGTGCGAATCCATGTACCCGCCCGCGGTGGGAAGCGGGTGCAGGAACAGGAGTGTCCCAACAGGGGTGCCCGATTCAGGAACCGACAGCTCTCCAACCAGCACGTGACCGTCTTCCGTGTGTAATTCAATGTCGCGGCGGAGAGCGGGCAATTCCGTCGTGCTGCGAATCTCGTTCATCAGAACATCTTCCAGCACGACGCATGCCAATGGCGGCGATCGCGAACAGACGCCTCTTCACCGAACAAACCCTCGTAGTGCCAGGTGACGACGTGCGGAACACCGATCTCGATTGTGATAACGCACCCGGGACAGGCGTATTCCTTGACGGCACGAGCCTCGGTGATGTCCTGCACAACCCATTCCTCGCCGCGCTTTGATTCGGTGCGACGACCGCCGGATGCGCGGATCGTGTCGACCGGTGCAGGCTCGTCGCGCTTGGGCCGATTACGCCGAGCCATCAGTACCACCCATTTTCTTCGCTGTGGGTCCACGCATCGCACGGGGTCGTGTACCGATCCCCAATGTAACTCAGACCCCACAGAATTTGTGTTTCCGCGTTCGTGCGCCAATCTTTACCCGCCGCGCGCATTTTGTTCCCCGGCAACGCCTGCGGAATCCCATATGCCCCGCTCGATGGGTTTTCTGCGCGATGATTCCAATTCGATTCGCGATTCCACAAATCGACAAGGCAGGTGAATTCCGATTTGTCCCAGTTGCGCGCGCGCAATTCGGTCCGAGCGAACTGTTGGGCGCTGTTCACGTCTGACACGCTCGATATGAAAGACCCCGAGGTCAACGACCAGGGGTCCCTTGCGATCGAGTACTGCGTCGCGTCCTTGTTCGTGAAGGACTGGTCGCTCAGAACATTGCGCGACCCCGCATAACCCGGGTCGTAGGCAGTGAACGGCGCAATGACCGGTCCGAACACGAGAATTGCCACTCCCGCCAGAGCGGCGCGAGTGACGTTGGGGCGGGATTCGGAAATCAACCCGACCGGCTCTACTTTGCCGCGAGCATAACCCGAACGAGTTCGTCGAGCAACAAATCGACCTGGCCCTCGTGGTATCCGCCGAGCTGAGGCCGGAACGTGACATCGCGCACGTCGGACCGCGACAACAGTCCCTGATCCATGTAGAAGGCTCGAATGCGATCCGTGAACTCGTCGACATCGGTTCGATTGTAGCCGTAGGTGAGCAATGGCGCCCCCCGGAAACGTTTAAGTGGTTCGCGAACGATGCGGTTGAGAATGGCTTGCGCGAGCGCGCGCGCTTCTGCTGTTGCCCCGTCCTCACCCTTGCGGCCGATGAGGTCGCGGTGCTCGTGTTCGGCGACGGTGTCCTCGAAACGCTCGAGCGCTACATCAACGTCGACAATCGAATACCCACCCTTGACCACGGGGAACGACGCAGACCGAATGTCGTTACTCGACACGACGGATTCGCTGGATTGCGCGCGAGCGATGAAAGCGTCAACCGCGGCAACGTCGTATCCCTTGGAGGGTGTTTTCACTAACGGAAAGGTCACCTTCCTATTCTGCCCTAGGAAAACAGCGCGGCGAAAACCGACGCGACGAACATCGACGGCAATACCGAGTCGAGTCGGTCGAGGAAGCCGCCGTGCCCCGGCAAAAGTTGGGACGCGTCCTTCGTGCCGAGTTCGCGTTTGATGAGCGATTCGATCAGGTCGCCCGTGGTGGCAGTTCCCACCAGGATTAACCCGAAGAGCATCCCCCACCACCAGTCGATGTAAATCATCTGGGTCGCAATGATGGAACCGGCCGCGAGGGCGAACACAACCGAACCAGCGAATCCCTCCCACGTCTTTTTGGGGCTGATCTTCGGTGCCATCGGGTGTCGTCCAAACAGAAGACCCGTTGCATAGGCGCCGGTGTCAATACTTGCAATAATGATCATCGTCCCCAGCGTCCACCACTCGCCACCGTCGCGGGCGGTCATGATGAGCGTGAAGGACACGAGGAACGGGACATACGCCAGCGAGAAGGCGGACATGATCATGTCGCGGTCGGTGACGGCGGATTTCGACAGTCCGCGCTGAATCGAGTGCCAGACGATGACGAACCCAATTCCCGCCGCGAGAGAGAGGAGTTGCCCGAACGCCCCGAAATAGAACGTCGCCGGAACCATCGCCAGTGCAGCAATAAGAATGGGTACGCGCGGAACGTGACGCGTCTCGGTGCGCGAGATTGTCGCTAATTCCCAGGTTCCGAATCCGATAAACACGGCGAGGAACACCATGAAGAACTGCTTGTCGATGACCAAACTAAAAATGAAGACAGCGCCCAGCGCACTACCTATCAGGAGAGCAGCGACAAGGTTTCTACCCGTGCGGGCTTCAATGACGGCTCCCGCGTCACGGATGGCGTGTTCGAAATCGGACATCAGACCTCGAGAAGTTCGGATTCCTTCTTTTTCAACGCGTCGTCGATTGCCTCAATGTGGTGCTTGGTGAGGGCTTCGATTTCCTTCTCGCCGCGCGCCATGTCGTCTTCACCGACGGCAGCCTTCATCGCCTCGACGTCGGTGATTCCCTTGCGGCGAATGTTTCGAATCGCCACGCGTCCGTCTTCGGCTTTTGCCTTGACGATCTTGACATATTCCTTGCGACGTTCCTCGGTCATCTCGGGCATCGTCACGCGAATGAGGTTGCCGTCGTTCGTCGGGGTTGCGCCGAGGTTGGGGAAGTTAACGATCGCACGCTCGATTTCTTTGAGTGCAGCCTTGTCGTAGGGAGTAATGACGAGCGAACGCGCCTCGGGGCTCTGAAGGCTTGCGAGCTGGGCGAGAGGGGTGGGCGTCCCGTAGTAGTCGACCAGGATCTTTTGGAACAACGCGGGGTTCGCGCGACCGGTACGAACGGTCTGGAAATCTTCTTTGATGACGTCAACGGCCTTCGACATCTTGTCGGACACTTCGGCGATAGTTTCGGCGATCACGGTTTCCTCCTGAGTTATTTCCAGTCTAATCCTCAGCCGAGCGCGAGAAGGGCGACTCCCGTGACAACAACGATTGACCCAACCACTCGTTGGACGACGTGTTTCTCGCCGAAAAAGATTGCGCCGCCCAGCGCAACGAGGACGACACTCGACTCGCGCGCGGCGGCGACGAGCGACACCGAGCTCAATTGAACGGCGGTGAGCGCGAGCATGTACGACGTCGGCCCGAGCAGGCCGATGGCCGTGATGATGGCCGGATGGGCGCGGAAGGTCGACGCGCTGTTGCGCCCCCGAATCGCGAACGGGGTGAACAGAATCGCCTGAACGACGAGCGCCATCCAGAAATAGCCGATGGGAGGAAGACCGAGAGTTCCGACCGCCCAGCCGTCCCACACCGTGAAACACGCGATCATGACACCGACACCGAGCCCGTAGAGAACCGAACTGACCGGAGCGCGCGTTCCCGTCCGCGAACCGGCGGTCGAGATGACACCGATCCCGGCGATGATGACCGCAACACCGATGAGGGAAACGAGCGACGGACGTTCGCCCAAGATGAGTATCGCGCCGACCACGGAGAGTGTTGGTCCGGTCCCCCGCGCGAGCGGGTAGACGAGCGACACGTCACCGTCTCGGTAACCGCGCTGTAGCAAGAGGAAATAGATGACCTCGAACACTCCGCAGAGCCCGGCGAGCAACACCCAATTCCATTCGAAGTCGGCCGCCACGAGGGTTGCAATTCCGAGTGGGGCGATAAGTACCGCTCCAACCACGTTGATCCACCACAGAACCGTCGGAGTTGACGGCCCGATTCGCTTGAGGAGAAGGTTCCACCCCGCGTGTGCTACCGCGCCACCCGCAATCAGCAGGAGGACGAGGGAACTAATTGCTGACCACCGTGCCGATGGCTTCGCCGCGGATGGCCTTGGCGATGTTTCCGCTCGGCTCCATTCCGAAAATCCGCATTGGGAGGTTGTTGTCGCGGCAGAGTGCGAACGCCGTCGCATCGATGACCTTGAGTTCCTGCTCGAGCGCCTGAGAATAGGTGATTGTCTCGATCTTTTTCGCATCGTTATTGGTGCGTGGGTCGTCGTCGTACACGCCGTCCACACCGTTCTTGGCCACAAGGACCTCGACCGCCTTGATTTCGAGGGCGCGCTGTGCGGCGACCGTGTCGGTCGAGAAATACGGGAGTCCGGCACCCGCACCAAAGATGACGACGCGTCCCTTTTCGAGGTGGCGAATCGCGCGCAACGGAATGTAAGGTTCGGCGACCTGTGTCATCTCGATCGCCGACTGAACGCGAACGGGCTGACCGGCTTGTTCGAGGAAGTCCTGAAGAGCAAGGGCGTTCATGACGGTGCCGAGCATTCCCATGTAGTCGGCGCGTGATCGATCCATTCCGCGCTGGCTGAGTTCCGCTCCGCGGAAGAAGTTTCCACCACCGACGACAATCGCCACCTGCACGGTCTTGGCGGCCTCGGCGATCTCGCGCGCGATGCCACTGACGATGTCGGGGTCGACCCCGAGGGTTCCAGCGCCAAACGCTTCACCGGACAGTTTCAGAAGGACTCGGCGCGTCGACATGGAACCTCTCTTTCACCTCAAGCGTACCGAGTCGATGCCGGAAATACTGTCGGGAGGCTCGCGTTTCCGCGAACCTCCCGACAGCAATGAGTGTTAGGCGCCGACCTTGAAGCGGGCGAAGCCCGAAACAGTGAGTCCGGCCTGAGCGAGAACCTGCGTGATCGTGAGCTTGTTGTCACGCGCGTAGTCCTGCTCGAGAAGAGCAACCTGCTTGAAGAAGGCGCCGAGGCGACCCTCAACGATCTTGGGAAGAGCGGCTTCTGGCTTGCCTTCTCCGCGGCTGATCTCTTCGACGATGCGGCGCTCGGCCTCGACGGCGTCCGCCGGAACCTCGTCCTTGGTCAGGTACTGGGGGTCAGCGAACGAGATGTGCTGTGCGATCGCACGAGCGGTTTCCTCGTCCTTGCCCTCATACGCGACGACGACGCCGACCTGCGGTGGCAGGTCTTTGCTCGTGCGGTGAAGATAGACAGCGAACTGCGAGCCAGCAATCTTGACGACGCGGCGAAGTTCAACCTTCTCGCCGATGATGGCAGCATCGTCGGCAATACGGTCAGCGATGGATTGCCCACCAACCGGAGCGGCGAGAGCGGCCTCGGTCGAATCGGCTCCAGCAGCGGCAACCGCGTCGATGACGACGTCCGCAAGAGCGATGAACTTGTCGTTCTTCGCAACGAAGTCGGTCTCGCACGCGAGTTCGATCAGGTACACCGCGTCAGCAGTTTCATTGGCGGCAACGAGGCCTTCGCTCGTCGAGCGATCGGCACGCTTGGCGTTACCCTTTGCGCCCTTGAGTCGAAGAATCTCGACGGCCTTGTCCATGTCTCCACCGGCTTCGACGAGGGCGTTCTTGGTGTCGACCATTCCGGTCCCAAGGCGCTCACGGAGAGTCTTGACGTCTTCTAACGAAAAATCAGCCATGTTTGTGCTTTCTGTGTGGATTTACTTGTCAGTGGAATCGGCGTCAGCGGCGGGAGCCTCTTCGGCGGGGGCTTCGGCGACAACCTCAACCTCGGCCTCGGCCTCGGCAGCAGGGGCTTCCTCGGCAGGTGCTTCGGCGACGGGCGCTTCGGTGGCAACATCGGCGACCTCACCGAGAAGCTCGCGCTCCCAGTCGGCAAGGGGCTCGACGGCAGACACGTTTCCAGCCGCAGCGGGCTTGTCGTGACGGATAACGAGACCCTCGGCGACGGCGTCCGCGATGACGCGGGTGAGCAGTCCGACCGAACGAATCGCATCGTCGTTACCGGGAATCGGGAACTGGATTTCGTCGGGGTCCGCGTTGGTGTCGAGGATTGCGACGACGGGGATACCGAGCTTCGCTGCTTCGCTCATCGCGAGGTGCTCGCGCTTGGCGTCGACAACCCAAATCGCGCTGGGGGTCTTGGTGAGGTTACGGATTCCACCGAGCGACTTGTGGAGCTTTTCGAGCTCGCGGCGCTTCATCAAGAGTTCCTTCTTCGTAAATCCCTTGGTGGTGTCCTCAAAGTCGACCTGTTCCAGTTCCTTCATGCGCTCGAGGCGGCCGAGGACGGTCTGGAAGTTGGTGAGAAGCCCACCGAGCCAACGCTGGTTGACATAGGGCTGACCGACGCGACCGGCTTCGGCTGCGATTGATTCCTGTGCCTGCTTCTTGGTGCCGACAAACAGGACCGTGCCGCCGCGGGCGACGGTCTCGCGAACGAACTCGTATGCCGCATCGATGTGGGCGAGCGACTGCTGAAGGTCGATGATGTGGATTCCCGAACGTTCGGTCAGGATGAAGCGCTTGACCTTCGGGTTCCAGCGCTGTGTCTGGTGTCCGAAGTGCACGCCGCTGTCGAGCATTTGGCGAATTGTGATGACGGCCATGGCCGTTCTCCTTTTGTTGTGGTTGTCGCGCAGACGGATGTCTGGCCCTGGTGTCCGTAACGATTCCTCCCCGAAGGGACCAATGGTTTCGTGTAATTGATGGACACGCGAATTCGCTCACCGAAATGAACGTGTTTCCAGTGTACAGGCTGTCCACAGCCCTAGCGAACGGGGGTTTCTACCCTGTTGATGCCCAGCATCGGCCGAAAAGTTGTCCGACGAGCGACAGTGGTGTCGTGACCGCAACCCTGCGCCTTCCTCCCCCATCACTCGCCGTGCTCGTTGTCCTGTTGGCGATGGTGTCTACCGGCCGAGCCGAGGCAGGCTCACGCTGGTCCTGGCCGGTGGTCGGTGAGGTGATTCGCGACTTCGCAAAGCCGGCAGATGCATGGTCGGCCGGTCATCGCGGCATCGATATCCAGGCGGCTCCGGGTGCCGAAGTTCGAGCGCCGGTTGCTGCGCGCGTGACCTTCGTCGGTCCGGTCGCTGGTCGCGGGGTCATCGTGCTGCGAACCCTCGAGGACGGCGACGTGACTCTGGAACCGATTGAACCGGCGGTTCTGCTGGGGGACGTCGTCAACTCCGGCGACGTCGTGGGTTTCGTTCGTGGCGGACACCTCGGCGACAACGCGCTGCACCTCGGGCTCCGTGTTGCGGGCGAGTACGTTGACCCGACGCCGTACCTACCGCTTCAACCGCGAATCGTCATCTACGACTCGTGGCTCAATTCCTATGCCCTTGGATGAGCCGACGCGTACGCCTTCTTCAGTCGTTCGCTCGAGACGTGAGTGTAGATCTGTGTCGTGCCGACGCTTGAGTGCCCGAGGATTTCCTGCACACTGCGCAGATCTGCTCCGCCGTCCAGCAGGTGAGTCGCCGCGGTGTGCCGCAGAATGTGCGGTCCCTTGGGGCCGGAGCCCGGCATTGCACCGATGATGGCGGCGACGACGCCGTAGACCGTCCGCGTCGTGAGAGGTTTTCCGCGAGCGCCAACAAACAGGTGTGTGATGTCCGCCGTAACCGGGAGTGAGGGGCGAGCGTTGTCGCGGTAGTCCAGCAACGCCGCGCGCGCGGGGACACCGAACGGAACGACACGCTCTTTTGCGCCTTTTCCCAGTACCCGAACCGTCGAATCGGACCAATCGATGTCGCCGAGGCGAATTCCGACGAGTTCCGAGACACGAATCGCCGAGGCGTACAGTAGTTCCCAGATCGCGAGGTCGCGGACCGCGATGGGGTCTCCTGTCGCAGCCCGCGCCGCAAGGTCGTCCAACACGTGACCCATCGCGCTTGCGGCGACTACTCGCGGAAGGTGAGCGGGTTTTTTCGGGGCAGAAAGCCGAGCGGCAACATTCGCGGGAATGTCTCCGCGTGAGTGCGCCCAGTGAAGGAAGGACTTGACCGCCGAGACGCGGCGACCGATGGAACTAGCTGCGTCCCCCGCTGTTGACATCGCCCACACCCACGACCGACAATCCTCGAGGGTGATGTCGGACAACTCGCTTGTTTCGGCAGACTTCAACGACTGAACAAACAAATCGAGGTCACCGCGATACGCACGCACGGTGTGGGAGCTCGCGTCGCGCGCCGCCTCTAACTCAAATAGGTAGCGCGCGACGGACTCGTCAACTCTCATGACATCCAGTGTGCGCGCGGAAACCACGAATTATTTGCTGGACACACCCGTTGTGCGGGGAAGCCACATGCGTTCGCCGACAAGGAAGGTCAGCGACGGAACGACGACCGTGCGCACGAGGAGCGTGTCGAGCAAGACGCCGACGCAGACGATGACACCGATCTGCGTCAGAGTGATGAGCGGCAAGACTCCGAGAACCGCGAAAACGGCCGCGAGCAGGACGCCGGCGCTGGTGATGACTCCACCGGTTGCACCGAGAGCCGTTATCATTCCCGCCCTGATTCCGGCTGGCTTGCCGTTGATGACAATCTCGGACTCTTCCTTGACGCGGGTCATCAGGAACATGTTGTAGTCGATACCGAGTGCCACGAGGAACAGGAAGGACAGCACGAGGACGTTTCCGTCGAGTGCGGGGAATCCCCAAATCCCTTGGAACAACAACCACGACGAGCCGATCGCCGCGAAATACGAGGCGACGACGGTTGCGAGGAGGATCACGGGGGCAACGAAAGCGCGCAACACCAGAATCAGGATGAGCAAAACGACCGCGAGGACTGACGGGAAAATCAGGTTTTGGTCGGCCTGGATCGCGAGATCGGTGTCCAAAATCTGGGCGTCGGTTCCACCGACCAACGCGTCGCCATCACCGACCGAATCGAGGCCGAGGCGGAAACCTGCGACCGCGGCCGTGGCTTCATCCGATTCGGATGCGAAGTCAAGCGTTGCGGTGATTTGTGTCCAGCCATCGTTCGTTTCGCCGACAGTCGAATAGGTGGGCTCTGGTTCGGGAGCCGGCGCGATGACGACCCCGGGAATCGGTGGGCCAGCAACCACGGGGGGTGCGGGGATTTCGACGAGCAGGTCCTTGTTGTCATCGAGGTAAGCCTGAACTTCGTCGACGTCGTCCTCGGAAGCCATGACGGTGAAGCCCGAGCCCTGGAATTCTTCGAACTTGTCCGTCAGAATCTCGATTCCGATGACCGCGCCGGGTTTGGTGAGGAATCGCTCGTTCGCCGTGAGACCCGTTTGAATTCCGAGTGCCGGAAGCGCCAGCGCGATGGCGAGAATCGCCGAGCCGATTCCGAAAACGACGGGACGACGCGAAATCGCCTTTCCGGCTCGTGCCCACATGCTTTCGCGCTTGGGCATGACACCGAACTTGGGGGTGAGCGGCCAGAAGATCCAACGCGGCCAGATGACGAGTGCGAACGGAAGGACGATAACCCCCGCGATCATCGCCACCGCGATTCCGACGAATCCAGCGAGTCCAAGCGCGCGGTTCGAATCCAACTGGGTGAACAAAAGCACCGCCATGACGGCGAGCACGGTTCCACCCGACGCGATGATTGCGGGGGCAGTTCCACGAACGGCTTTGGCCATCGCATCCGCGCGATTCTCAAACTTCAGAAGCTCTTCGCGATACCGCGAAATGATGAGCAACGCATAGTTGGTCCCCGCACCGAAGACGAGCACCGAGAGAATTCCGGTGATAGAGGCATCGAGTTGCCCTCCAAGCATCTCGGCGGCCTTTCCCGCCATCGCGCCGGCCAGTCCGTCGGCCAAGCCGACCACGAGCAGCGGGACAATCCAGAGAATGGGCGAGCGGTACGTGACGAGAAGAAGAACAATCACGACGCTCGCGGTGACCAAGAGAAGGGTGAAGTCGGCACCGGCGAAAACGTTCGAGATGTCAATCGCAAAACCTTCAGGACCAGAGAGGTAAAGGTCGACACCACTCAAGCCAGTTTCGGCCGAATCGCGAATCTCGGCATAACGCTCTTCTTGGACCTCGACAACGAGGGTCTTGTCGAGCGGGATGATCGCCGACGCGGTCGTGCCGTCATCCGACACGAGCGCGGGAATCGCAAACTCGATGTCAGTGTGGTCAGCGAAGATTTCGGCGACGTTTTCGTTGATCGTCGCAAGTTCGTCGTCCGACAGCTCGGACTCCTTGGTGTACACAAGAAAAATGGACGTTCCGGTCGAATCGGGGAATTCCGCAATGATTCGAGCAACTTCGGCCGCTTCCGATGCGGTCGGTGCGCCGCTCTCGGGAGCGACCTCTGCACTCGTCGTTGCCGACAGGAAGAACATCGCGCCGGCGACGGCGGTCGACACAATCATCGCAATCAGGGCGGACCAGAATCGGTAAGTTTTGTTCAAGAACATGGCGAAATCTCCGTACTTTTCCGTCACCCGCGCGGTGACCACGTCGTTCTAGCGTACCGAATTGTCCGGCGCTAAAGGTCGGCGGACTGCTCTCGTTCCGCGGAATTAAAATCGGATTTTTTGTTCGAGATCATCTCGCGAAGTTCTCCGAAAGACATGGTGTCTGCCATCGCGCGAAGCGTTGCGGGATAACCCGATACCTGAGCGTATATCTCGGCCGGAACGACCGACGTCACCACCGAATCCTCATAGAAGTGGATGAGTTGAATTGATTGAGCTCCATCGACAGCACTGAGGAGAAGTGACTTGTCGGCGCCCACGTCAACCGTGTAACACGTGGCACTCGCCACCGACACGGGAACACCGGCGAAGTTGCCGAACGACGAGTAGTGCAAGTGTCCGGCGAGAATGGCGCGAACGTCCGAGCCACGCACAATCGGTTCGAGAAGCGACATCTCCTCGAGCTCGATCAGCCTGACAAGTGGGCTGTGTGCGACGAGCGGTGGGTGGTGCATCGCGAGTACCGTTCCGTGCGGCGCTGGTGTCGCCAATTCCTGAGTGAGCCACGCTCGCTGTTCTTCTGTGATTGCGCCGTGATGGTAGCCCGGAACGGATGTGTCGAGCGAAATGATTCGAAGGCCACCGACGTTATAGACGCAATCTTGCGTGCCATCACTCTCGTCATCGAACAGTTCCCGAGAATATGCGGTTCGCTCGTCGTGATTTCCCATCACCCAGACGAGTTCTGCTCCCAATTCGGCGGCGGCAGGTTCTACTTGTTCGCGCAGCCAGCGGTACGCATCAGTTTCGGCAATGTCGGCGAGGTCACCGGTGAAAACAAGCGCGTCAATTTGCTGATCCCCCGCCCGAAGTCGGTCGAGAACGCGAGTGAGGTTCGACGCGACGTCGACAGAAGAGAAGAGTTTGCGATTCCCACCAAGCAGGTGGGTGTCGGAAATGTGGGCGAGGACGTGTGACGCGGTGTCCGACTCGAGCATGGCGCCAGATTACCGTCACGCACCCGTTTTTCGAGTTTTACCCGCAGCAACAGTGCTGTGCATCCATCCGGCGAGCGAGCGGACCACCCGTCCCTCTGCCTCGAGTGAACCGAGAGTTGCCGTGACCGTCGTCACGTCGATCCCCGCCTTCGCCGCGATCACCTCAACCGAGCGCGGTTTCGACGACGAAAGCGAATCGAGAATTCGTACCACGTTGTCGGAGTCGCGGGCGTCGAATCGTTCAGCGTTGGCGTCAATCCCGAACAATTCCGCAACCTCGGCGACGGTTGTGACCAGCGTCGTCGCGGGATTGGTTCGCAGTAATCGGTGGCACCCCGCACTGGCACCACTGGTGATTGGGCCGGGAACAACCCCGACTGGTCGGTCGAGCTCGCGGGCGTGGGTCGCAGTGTTGAGCGACCCACTGCGGTAGCCCGCCTCGATAACGACCGTTGCTCCGGCAATTGCGGCGATGAGTCTGTTTCGTTGTAGTAAAACCTGTTTGTAATGGTCTAAATCTCGGGATCGCAAATACACTGCCACAAGCCTTTGGCTCCAAGTGCTAATGCCGGCTAACTTCTTGAAGGAACAATGAATTCATTTGTGGGTGCCGCGGTTCGACTTGGATGAACAACCTAACTGGAACCTAAGTCATCGAACGAAATTTTCTCACACTCACCTGGCCAGTTTCGACCCATTCCTTGGACGCTAGCGCGAGAGACGCTTGGGTAATCCATTTGTTCCTCAACTCCGGGGAATCGCGATTCCACAATGGCAACTCGATCAGGGATTTATTGAGGTTAAGCGTCGAGGAGGAAAGCCCGTCGTGTTTCGTCGTCGTGTCCCCCGTGACTTTTCTATCCCAATGCGAATTTTGAATGGAGCTATTCAACCCTCGTGGTCGGCATCAGTATGCTGTTCGTTTCCCTCGAGGCTAAGCGTCCAAAACGTCAACGAGCACCTAGTGGCGACGCTAGAACGGCGGCGTGCGGGTTGGATTGTGGACCGCACCCAATTCGGTAATCCGAGGGTAGTGATGCCGTCGCGGTTCAGCACGGCATCGTTGGGGTTTACGCTCCCGGCGGCTCGCGCAAATGACGATTTTCGGCTCGACGGTTTCGGGACCGAAGGCCTTACAACCCGATAGGTTCGCGGCGCACGTTACTGCCTGCGCCGCGAACCTGGTCGAGATTGCTGTCTGTCGATTGTTCTTCCGTCCGAGAACCAGCCATGCTAACGGACTTCGACTTAGCCGATGTTTGCTCGGGAGGTCTCGTCGGGGTGGTCCTGCGCGTAAAGGGGTCCAGCTTGACCTGTTGAGAGCCGTCGTCGCAGCACGATGAGCCACCACAATGCGGCCGCGGAGATCACGCCTGCGAAGACAAACGCGTTGCCCGCGAAGGCAGGAAGGAAAATCAGCGCGATGTCAACTGTCAAGAAGACGATCAGTCCCGCGACCAAGACGGGAACTCTCGCCCGACCCAAATCAAATGTGCCGGGTTCGGGCGAGGGGATTTTTTTGCGAGCTGATGCGACCAAGAGCCCAATGGTCTGCAGCGTGTAAGTCGTGAAGAATGCGAGGGTTGCAATGCCCACGAAGTAGTTGAATACTTGAAAGCTGACCAGCGCAGACAGCAGAAGCAAGATAGCAACAGCTCCAAGCGCCAGGATAGCGGTCGACGGCGTCTTGCGAGTCGGCGATACGTGTCGGAGTGGGCGTGAAAAGGGCATCATGTTGTCGCGAGACATCGAGTACAGAAGCCTGGTACCCACGAGAACGTTCGCAAGAAGACAGACTGCGATGTTCGTGAGTGCCACCGCCACGACAAAACGTCCGAAAACCGGACCGGCTTGCTGCGAGATAATCGCTTCGATCGGTGCGGAGTTGCCGGCCAAAGCGGCCGGATCTTTGATGGCAAGAACGTAGGTAAGGTACATCAAGAACTCGAGGACGCACGACACTGCGAACGCGTAGAACATCGTCCGCGGGATTACCCGGCGAGCGTTCTTGGTTTCTTCCGCGACGTCTGCGACAGCCTCAACTCCAATCAAACCGAAGAATGGGCCGAGCGCGGCTGCGAGCCAAGCGAGGATGTACGGGGTTTGTTCGTCGGGGCTGGCGCCGAGGAAGAGCGATGAGATGGGCTGAGCATTACCGGGCACGGCAAAAGTGATGACAGCCACAATTACCGTCACTCCGATAGTCACGAACAACTCAAGGCTAACGCCAATGTTATTAATGAATGTGGCAAGCCGCAAACGGTAGGCGTTGATTAAAACGCACACTGAGACGGTACCAATTGCGATAAATATTTGCTGGGGCGGCGTCAAGGTCCAACCGAACACACTGGCGAGGTACCCGGCGAAAATATAACCCAAGCTCGCGATGCCTCCGATCCATCCAATTAAAGCCGTGAACCCGGTGAACCAGCCCAGGTTTGACCCGTTGAGCCGGCTCGTCCACTGGTAGGCGTATCCAGCTAGTGGGATCTTGCCGGCAACGTCTGCGGCAATCAGGGTCCAGATCAGGAAGATGGGAATGGCGAGGAACAGAGTCCAGATGAACGGTGCGCCAGCTGCCGCATATCCTCCGGCAAACCCGGTGAAAACCGCCGTCGTCGCACTGATCGCCGAGAATCCAATCGCGAAGGACGCAACCTTCCCGACTGATCGGTCGAGTTTCTGCACATAGCCGAACTCCGCCAGCCTTGCGTCCTCGTCCTCGCCCACTGTTGCAGGGGGCGGAACAAGAGAAGAGCGTCGAGAATCTTTTTTGGACATTAGGGTCTCTCCTTACTTTGTCGAAAGGCACGGCTGAATTGCTGTGGGCCTTCCCAACAGTGAACCGTCGTAAGGCCAGAAACAGAAGTACCGAGTGTTTATCGACTGATAAGGTGCATCTATTACTCTGGCATCTTGGGGACTGGGGCTCTGCTCAACATGTACTGCAGGAGATGTCGCGCCGATATCGAGAGGTGACTTCGCTTCCAGGCCAGCGTGGTGAGACTGATTGGTCGGTCAGTGATTGGCACGAACCGAATACCGGGGCGATCGTATAGCCGCGATAACGAGGAGGTGCTAAAGCTAATACCGACCCCTCGAGAGACGAGCGTAATCTCTGCCTCGTATGTAGCAGCCTCACCTGCGATGTTCGCAGGACGGCCGTGGCGCACATCGGCCGCCATCCAGTGGTCGCGCCATGTGCCGCCGGATTGGGGTGCAACTATAAGCGGCTCGTCAAGTAGTTCGTCGATGCTCAGTTCTGAACGGCCTGCAAATCGGTGGGTGCGAGGAAGGCATGCGACCCACGATTCCTCGGCGATGACGGCCATTTCGAGATCTTTGACGCCTATGGGTGGTCGAATCAATGCGATGTCGGTTACGCCTGACGCAAGTCCGGCGCTCGGATCGGAGAAGTCGAACTCGGTCGTCTCAATTGAGAGGTCCGGAAGTTCGCTGTCAACCTCTTCAAGTAGCTGGAAAAGGAGGTCGGCCCCTGTGCCGATGAGGTACCCGACGCGAACCTGTCCGTTATCGACGAGCGATGTCGCAGCTTCGAAAGCTAGGTCTACCTCGCGCAGCGCTGCCCGAACAAAAGGTAACCAATCGACGCCGAACCGCGTCAGGGACACCGAACGGGTGTCACGATCAAACAGACGATTGCCCATCAATTGCTCTAGCTGCCGAATCGCCGCAGACAGCGCCGGTTGCGAAATGAAGAGCCTCTCTGCGGCCCGACGATAGTTCAGTTCCGTGGCGAGGGCCTCGAAGTATCGGAGGGATCTGATGCTTGCGTTGTGTTTCATTTTCCCTACCCTATGCGCTGATAATGCTGGGTTATCAAATCATTTCTTTCCTTTGCTTCCGATGTGGTGGTCCGCACGGCAAAATGTAGTGCGACAGCGCCGTTGCCATGAAGAAAGGAGAACCGATGGTGAGCCATTACGGTTCGATCACGATTGATACTCCTGCACGACAGGAATTCTTCGACGTGACCACCGAACTCGAACTCTTCGTGAGCCAGTCGGGCATGCAAAATGGCATCGTCATTGCATACTCAGCGCACACCAGCTGTTGTGTGTTGCTGCAGGAAGAATCCGAGGACGTGACCTACAACGGCACGCAACTGCTCCTTCAGGACACTCTGAACGTCTTGGCCAAGATCGCGCCGCCCACCCGATATGAAGGGCAATACCTCCATCCTGGCCCGATCCACATCCGCAACGCAGCTGAACACCGCAATGAACCTCCCGCGTGGGGGCTTAACACCGACGGCCACATCTTGTCGTCAATCTTGGGCCGTTCCGAGACCATCCCGCTGGTCGATGGATCACTCATCCTGGGAGAGTTCGGTCGGGTGTACTTCGGTGACCTCGACGCAGTGCGCGCCCGCACGCGAACCGTTCACTTCCAGATACTCGGGGGCTGAGGTGCTCGTCTACGCCGTTGACGTCGGTACTACCAATATCAAGACCGTCCTCTATAACGATCAGCTTCAGCGCTTAGCTTCTAGGTCCGAACCTGCAGTCTATTTTCGGGATGGTGCCCGGGTGGAATTCGACACCGAGGCCCTCCTCGAGACCATCTTGAAACTCATATCTCACTGCGCCATTGAGCACGGGGACGTCTCTGTGCATGACGCGATAATCGTCCTCACGGGACAGGCCGAGTCATTAGTTCTGAACGACCTGGACGGGCGGCCAGTTCGACTGGGAATGTCATGGCTCGACGATCGCGCAACAGAGGAAGCCCACGAAATCGCCAGCGGCTTCGGTGCCGATCGTGCCTATGCAATTACCGGCCAGCCCTATCCATCAGCGACATGGCCAGCAGCCAAACTGCGCTGGCTTGCCCGCCACGAACCGCGCTCGCTGGAACTGGCTGCATCAGTAATGATGGTGAAGGATGACCTGATCCTTCGTCTGACCGGGATGAAAGTAGGCGAAGTCACTACCCGCGGATTCACCTATTTTTACGATGTCCCAAATGCGCGTTATTGGACTGACATGCTCGACTTCATCTCTGTTCCCGAACGGGCACTTCCCGAAATAGTACCGAGCGGCACTGACCTAGGAAACGTCCTCCCGGCAATTGCGGAGCGATTGCCCGCCGCTCGCTCCTATCGTGTGAACGCAGGTTCGCTGGACCACTTCGCCGCAATGGTGGGGACCGGCTCATACTCGCCCGGAGTGGTTAGTGAGTCGGCGGGCACGGTGCTATCCATTTCGCTTTTGACCACTGACTGGGCGTTCGAAGTTGAACGCAAGGTCTCTTTCCACGCCGGGCTGCGTCCAAACGAAATTATCCTGTTCAACGGGTTTGATAGTGGTGGAGTTGCACTGGACTGGTACCGACGGGAGGGACTCGATGGGATGCCATACGACAATCTTGAGAAGCTCTTGAGTTCACGGACCTCCCGCACAGCACCGTTGTTCCTTCCCTACCTTACGGGTGTGAACCCCCCGGATTACCTCCCTCACGCTCGCGGCGCCTTCCTCGGTTTGGAACTTGGCCACAACCGCATTGACATGGCATTCGCAGTTGAGGAGGGGATATCCCACCTCCTGCGGCGAAACATTGACTACCTCGCGACCGAACCCATTCGCGAGATTGTGTCAACCGGCGGTGGAACGGCGTCACCTTTTTGGAATCAGCTCAAGGCCGATGTGTGCGGTATTGACCTCCTAATCCCCGACGAGCAGGAGGCAACTTGCCGCGGCGCAGCAGTGCTCGCTCTCGTTGAAGCAGGAACGCTGGGCAGTTTCTCTGACGCGCAAGAATTACAGCAACCTCGTACGACCCGCTATCGACCATCGGGAGACTCCGAACGAGTGGCGCGCTACCAACTTTTTGAAGACTATCTCGCCCGTCTCTACGGGGGCGGAGAAACGATGGAGGAGTAACCGTGAAGTTGTGCTGTTCATCCCCGATGGTGCCCGGGCACTCGCTCACCGAGAAAGCGATGCTGCTCAAACAATGGGGTTACGACGCGATTGCAGTCTTCCAGCCTTTAGAAACCTGGAATGCCGGCGTACGGGACGAATTGGCCACCCTCCACCGGCGCACCGGCATCGTTCCCGCAGAGTTTGTCCTTATTGACGCCATCTACGGGAACGCCATGTCGGCCGACGAGGACTTGCGCGCAAATTGCCGGGCAATGTACCGCGAAGCCGCGGCTGTGTGCGCTGAGATCGGCGCAGTGACCGAGATTGAGTTTGAATATGGGACACAGAATCCATTGCCGTTGTTCGAGCCGTTCCAGCAACTAGACCCCTTCCAAAAAGATGCCTTTATAGAGTTCTACCGCGAAATGCTTGTGCTAGTCGAAGGGACCCCCGCGCGGGTGCTCCTCGAGCCCATTAATCGTTACGAGAGCAAGTACCTCAACCGCGTAATCGACAATATCGAAATAGTCGACAGGGTCAATCATCCCAACGCTGGCCTGCTGCCCGATATTTTTCACATGTCCTTAGAAGAAGCGGACCCAGCCGCTGCACTTCGGCTCGCCGGGGAGCGGATCGCCCACGTGCACTTGGGAGACAGCAACCGGCTGCTGCCTGGACACGGTCATCTTGACTGGAGCGCGATCTTTACATCACTGCGCGAGATTAACTTCAACGGCTACGTCAATCTTGAATGCTCCACCGAAGGGGATCCCTTGAAAAGCCTGCCAAGGACCGCGTCCTTCCTGCGAGAGCTCATCGGGACATGATGGAGAGCATACGCGCACCCTTCTTTGAAATCGGCCCGAAGAACTTCCTGCGCCGCGCTCAAATCGAATCCCTTGCCTTAGTTGCAGGGCAGGCGGGATCTGAGTTCAACGTAAATGTGGTGCTGACCGTCCCAACTGCTCTCGTGGCAACGGTCGCGGAGCTTGCTGATGGCGTGCTCGTCTTTGCCCAGGGCCTCGATCCCGGCCGCATGGGGGAATCAATGAACATAGTCACTGCGGAATCTCTCGTCGATGCTGGTGCCGCGGGCGTAATGCTCAATCACGATAGCAACCCGCTTGACGATGACAACCTGATTGTTGCAATTGCACGAGCGAACGAGCTTGGACTGTTAACTATTGTCTGCGCGGCAACTGAGTTGGAGGCGATTCGATTCGCTCAACTCCAGCCGTCCGTCGTCCTGTTTGAGCCCCCAGCCCTAATAGGGACTACCGGGCACGACGAACGCGAATGGGTCGGCCCCGTTAGTTCGGCAATCCGCCAGGCGCAACCCGGCGTACTTGCGATGCATGCGGGGGGTGTTTCTTCACCCGAGGTCGCCAAACGAATCATGGCAATGGGAGCCGATGGCACTGGCGCTACGAGTGGCGTAATCTTTGCCGACGAGATGGCCGAGGCCACCCGGTCATTCATCGCTGCGACACGATCCGGGTGGGACATCGCGGCGCAATCGTGAACTACAGAGAAATCAAATTCACACAACCATGCTCAATCAAAGGAGATAGAAAATGATCACCACACTCAGCGGGCGCACTGCCGTCGTGACCGGAGGTGGGCGGGGGATTGGCCTCACCCTCGCTCGCACGTTCGCGGCGGACGGCGCCAACGTAGCGCTTTTCGACCTGCTCGACACGGTCGAAGACACTGCCAGAGAGATTGCCAACGAGTTCGGTGTGAAGACATTCGGAAGACGACTTGACGTCAGCGATCAAGATGCCGTGGCTGACGGTTTCGACGCCGTTCGCGAACAACTGGGTGCGCCACAGGTTCTACTTACTGCCGCTGGCATCGAGATCAACGGTGACTCGGTCGATGTCACCGCCGCTCAGTGGCGGAAGGTGATTGACGTCAACCTGACTGGCACGTTTTTTGCGGCGCAGTCTTTTGGTCGCATCTTGCTTGAGTCCAACCTTCAGGGCAGTGCAATCCTAATCGCCTCCATGTCTGGCTCAATTGTCAACGTCCCACAGTGGGCTGCTTCGTACAATGCGTCAAAGGCCGCCGTCACACATCTCGGCCGCTCGCTTGCCGTGGAATGGGCAACCGCCGGCATCCGCGTCAACTCCATCTCTCCCGGTTACGTCCTTACAGATCTCACCAAAGCGATTATCGACAAGGACCCCTCATTACAGGATGACTGGATTGCACGTATCCCCCAAGGAAGGATGGCCACGCCGAGCGACCTTTCAGGCCTTGTCAGTTTCCTCGCCTCCGACGCATCCGCCTACCTCACGGCCCAAGATATTACGATAGACGGTGGCTACACAGCAGTCTGATCGGCGGACCCTCCTCCGCTTAGGGGGGAGTGCATCATCCCCCGCTTTCGTTAGCCCGTTGGGGAAAGTGGCGCCGTGATGAACACCACATTCGGCGTTGTCGTAGCCGACACCCTTGTTGATATCAGCAGTGATGCTCAGCACCGGACGGAAAAGCTCGCTTTTCGCGCTGCGCGGGTCCAATAGTCCTTTGGGACCCATGGTTTGCGCGAAGACGACATGTCTGGGAAATGAACTAACTCACCTGTTTACGAATCCAACCAGCAGGATTGCGGGCCGCGCGCCCCTCGGCCTCGAGTGTTCCGAGTGTCGCCGTGACGGTTGCGGTTTCTATTCCCGCCTTCGCCGCGATCGTCTCGACCGTGCGTGATTTCGTGGACGACAGAGAGTCGAGAATTCGCACAACATTGTCGGAATCGCGGGCGTCGCACCGTTCCCCGTTGGCATCGATGCCGAAAAATTCCACAACGTCGGCGACGGTCGTGACCAGCGTTGTCGCAGGATTGGTTCGAAGTAGCCGGTGACAGCCCGCGCTAGCCCCACTTGTGACGGGTCCAGGGACAACACCGATGGGTCGATCGAGGTCGCGAGCGTGAGTCGCCGTGTTGAGCGACCCGCTTCGGTATCCCGCCTCGATGACGACCGTCGCGCCCGCCATCGCGGCGATCAACCTGTTGCGTTGCAAGAACCGCCAGCGAGTCGGCGCGCCACCCGGACTCACTTCGCTGATGACGACACCGCTCGCGATGATTCGTCGCAGAAGTTCGTCGTGCCCGGCCGGATACAACTGGTCGATCCCGCCGGCGAGCACAGCGACCGTCGAGCCGCCACACGCGAGCGTCGCTCGATGGGCCATCCCGTCGATTCCGTAGGCGCCACCCGACACGACGGCGAATCCCCGCGAGGTGAGCCCCGCGGCGAAATCCATAGCGACGTGTTCGCCGTAGCCCGTCGACGCCCGCGCGCCGACGATGGCGACGGAACTAGACGGCTGTGGCAACGCCACGATGTCACCTCGACACCACACGACTCGTGGGCCGTGATCACCCAGGTCGACGAGGCCCGCCGGCCACACCGAGTCGGTGGGGCGGACGACTTTCGCGCCGACAGACACTGCGGTCGACAACGAACGAAAGAGTGCCGGTGCATCCATGCGCGGTTCCCATCGGGCGAGCGCTTCAGCGACGTCCGTGCCCGAAAGGTCATCACCCGCAAGGGTTGACGCGGCGGGCCGGGTAAGGATTCGAGCGAGCGAATCCGTCGCACCCCATCGCCGAATGAGCGCCCCAGCGACGCGATCCCCCGGTTCGGTCAGAAATCCCCACGCGACGTCGGCGAACGCATCGCGCCGGTCGGCCTCATCGCCGTCGGGTCGCAACGGCACCATCGCGCGATCGATGTCGGTGTCAGAGAGATTCCAGGTCGTTGTCATACGGGTACTCCTTGTCTTAGGTATAGCGCACGACCGATGTGGTCGGCGGTTGGTGTGGAAACGGCATCGCAATCGGCCAAAGTCCAGGCGATGCGGAGGACTCGGTCATAGCCGCGCATCGTCACGGCACCACGGTCAAGCGCGCCATCAAGCGCGCGAACGACGACGGGAGCGAGGCGAAATTTTCCCGACCGAAGTTCCGTCGCGTCAGGACGGTCCTGTCCCCAGCGATCGTTGGCCATCGCCCGTGCCGCGGTCACCCGCTCGCGCGCACGAGCGGTCGTCATTCGCGGTGACGTGGAATCGAACAGGTGAGCACGTGACACCCGAGAGACGGGCACATGAATGTCGATTCGGTCGAGGATGGGTCCGGACAATCGCGCAAGGTATCGTCGTCGTCGGTCTGGCGTGCACACGCACGTCGAGTCGGCAACTCCGGCTTTCCCGCACGGACACGGGTTCGCCGCAAGCACAAGTTGAACGCGCGCTGGGAATCGTGCGCTGTGATTCGCGCGATGGATCACGATGTCGCCCGACTCGAGCGGCTGCCGCAATGCATCGAGTACCGTCGTGGTGAACTCGGGGGCCTCGTCCAGAAAGAGCACCCCGCGACTCGCTCGTGACAGCGCACCGGGGCGAATTACTCCCGACCCGCCGCCCACGATTGCCACCGCCGTCGCCGTGTGGTGCGGTGCGATGAACGGCGGGCGCGTCACCAACTTTCGTGTTTGGGCGACTCGCGCTAGGGACGCGATGCTCGTGACCTCGAGTGCGTCGTGGGTATCGAGGTCGGGCAAAAGGTCGACGAGTCGTTCCGCGAGCATCGTCTTCCCCGCGCCGGGCGGCCCGAGCAGAAACATGTGGTGTCCCCCCGCAGCCGCTGTGACCAGCGCGTCGACGACGTCGGGTTGCCCCACGATGTCTGACAGGTCACGCAACGGCAAAATTGGCTCAGGCTCGTGCGGCGGTTGAATTGCATCTATTTGCGGCACCGCAACATCAGCGCCATGCTGGCGAAGTGCGTGGGCGAGGCTTGCCACGGCGATGACCTCGATGTCGGGCACGAGTTCCGCCTCAGTCCGATTTCCTGCCGGAACCATGATGCGTTGTGCCCCGGCATCGCGAGCGGCGACAACCGCAGGCAGGATTCCTGCAACGGGTCTGACACGGCCGTCCAGAGCAAGTTCGCCGAGGTGAACGCACGAGGCCACCGATTCCGCTGGAACATCTCTCGTACCCGCCAGAATCGCCAAAGCAATCGCGAGGTCGAATCCGCTGCCCTGTTTCGGCAAGCTCGCCGGTGAAAGATTCACCGTCACACGAGTTGGGGGCATCGCGCACCCCGAATTGGCGACGGCACTCCGGACGCGGTCTTTCGATTCGCCGAGCGACGCATCGGGCAGTCCGATGAGCACGAGCGCGGGTAACCCCGACGCGATGTCGGCCTCGATGTCGACGAGGTGCCCCGACAGCCCTGACAGCGCAATCGCCTTGGTTCGACCGACGGTCATTCGATGACCCCGACGCTGTGCTCGAGGCTACCAACCGCGATTCCGTCACCGATAATGCCGATCGCGTCGATTCGAACCGTTCCCGCGTGCACCCGGTGAACACGGCACCACTCGCCAGCGAGTAGACGCAATCGTGCGAACTTGGCCGAGGTTATCGCCTCGAGAGGATGCCCGTAACGCCCAGTCCGACGGGTTTTGACCTCGACAAAGGCGACGGTTCGTCCCCGCCGCGCGATGATGTCGATTTCACCGTGACGGCAGCGCCAGCCGCGATCGAGCACCTCGTAACCGTTCGCGACGAGATAATCGCCGGCGACGGTTTCGCCCCATCGGCCCAGTTCGTCTTTAAGTGCCATTGATCCTCCCCCAACAGGTTCGGGGTTAGGCGCGGCAGACGTGACGGATCACACAAGAACGGTGCAGAACTCGCCGCAATGGGGCGATGTGCGAAATGGTTAGTTGTCGCCGATCGCGAGGTCACGCGGCAACTTGAGTTCCTTCTTGCCGGTCTCTTCGACGTTGATGTCCTTGAACGTCAGAATCTTGACCGACTTCACGAACCGATCGGCGCGATAGACATCCCACACCCACACATCGGTGAGCGTCAGTTCGAAATAGAAATCGTTGCCCGCTTCTTTGATGACCTGCTGAACATCGTTCGCGAGGTAAAAACGTCGCTCGGTTTCGACGACATACGCGAACTGCGCTGCGACGTCGCGATATTCCCGGAACAGTTGCAGTTCGGCGTCGCGATCGTAGGCATCGAGGTCATCGTCATTCATCGTTATTCATTCTATTCTTTCGCCGCGTCGGGCAATACCGAGGACAACCAGGTTCGCCGGTGAAAGTCGGTAGCGCCATGTGCGCGAATCGCGGTGAAGTGGCCTTCGCTGCCGTAACCCTTGTTCGACGCCCAGCCGTAGGTGTCGTCGTCGCCCGCCGACTCGACCATGAGCCGATCCCGATACACCTTCGCCCACACGGAAGCGGCGGCGACAACCGCGCAATCGCGGTCGGCCTTGGTGCGCACCATGATGTCAACCGGCGGCAACAGCGACGCCGTCAGCCAGTTGTGCGAACCATCCAAAATCACCGAAGCACCGGCCAGATCGTGGCCATCGATGGCGAGCGTGGCAAACGCACGCTCCGCTGCGCGGGCTAACGCCGAGATGATTCCGAACTCGTCAATCTCGGCTGCCGTCGCTTCGCCGGTAGCGATCGCATCCACCCAGTCGGCAACGGGCTGAATCAATTTCTCGCGCTTCGACGCGGCGATCAGTTTAGAATCGCGCAGACCGACGGGAAAATCCGTCGCGGTCCGAATCACCGCGACCCCCACGACAACGGGACCCGCCACCGCGCCGCGTCCCACCTCGTCGACACCGACCACAACCCCGCTACCCGTTGCGAGCAACTCGCGCTCTAATTCGAGGGTCGGGTCACTCGGCATTCGCGAAATTACCCGCGTGGTTGTCGAGCCACGCCCAGTGCGAAATCGGCCACGACACGACGACCGCTCGACCGACAACCTTGTCTATCGACACGAAGCCGTTCCCCGGCTTGTCCTGGTTGTATCGCGAATCAGCCGAATCGTATCGATTGTCGCCCATCACCCACAGCGAATCCTCAGGAACAGTGATGTCAAACTTCATGCCACTCGACGCCTCGTGATCCGAGGTCGTGATGATATAGGGCTCATCGACGGACTTCCCGTTGACCTGCAACAATCCGTTCGCATCACAACACACGACGCGATCGCCCGGCAATCCAATCAGACGTTTGACAAGATGGTCTTCGGAATCAGAGCCTCCGAAACCGACGACCGTCGCAATGAGGTCGAGGGCGGCGGTGACGAGGTCGGAGTCGGGCGAATCGTGATTCGGCAACCAACCGCCCGGGTCGCTAAACACCACAACGTCACCGTGCTGGAGCGGGAATACGTCGGGGACTAGTTCGTTGACAATGATGCGGTCATCCACCATCAACGTGTTTTCCATCGATGCCGAAGGGATAAAGAATGAGCGAAACAGGAACGTTTTGACGACAAACGAAATCAGTAACGCCGCCGCGACAATAATGATCAAATCCTTGAGGAAACCCAAAAGTCCTTTGACAATGGTTTTCGGCATGGAGTCCTCAGATATATGTTCGAAAGTGCGTGTCGGGTAATTCTACGACCAAAGAAGATGAGCCCCTCACAGAACGTGAAGGGCTCATTTCGACAGTTCGAAAACCTAGGAGTCGCGCTTCTCGCGAATCTTTGCCTTCTTGCCGCGAAGTGCGCGCAAGTAGTAGAGCTTGGCGCGACGGACGTCACCGCGGCTGACGAGCTCGATGTGGTCGATGACCGGCGAGTGAACCGGGAACTTTCGCTCGACGCCAACCTGGAACGAAATCTTGCGGACGTTGAACGTCTCGCCAATTCCGTGACCGTTACGGCCGATAACCACGCCCTGAAAAACCTGGATTCGACTACGGCTGCCTTCAATAATGTTTACGTGAACCTTCACCGTGTCACCGACGCGGAAGTCGGGGATGTCGCTACGAAGCGACGCGGCGTCAATTGCATCAAATTTCTGCATTGTTCTTTCGCTTTCTGCACTCGCTTCGGGACGGATGCGGGAGGTTCTGGTCGCGATGTGGTCACATGGCTCGTCCCCCGAAGCAGAGGGCCCGTGAATCGCGTGTGCCAGTCGGCACAAGTCACCATCTTGCCACAGTCGGGCGCGCTTTACCAATTAGGCTGACACGGATAGGAAGAAGGCCCGACGTGATTGAACTTCGCACCCCCGCCGAGATCGAGGCGATGCGGCCCGCTGGCCGTTTCGTCGCGTCCGTTCTGGTGGCCGTTCGAGAGGCAGCACGCGTCGGAACCAACCTTCTTGAACTCGACGCGATCGCCCATCACATGATTCGTGAAGCCGGCGCCGAGTCCTGCTACATCGACTATCACCCGTCGTTCGGCGCTTCGCCGTTTGGCAAAGTCATCTGCACGAGCATCAACGATGCCGTACTGCACGGGCTCCCCCACGACTACGTCATTGCCGATGGCGACATCGTCAGCATCGACTTTGCCGCCAGTGTCGACGGCTGGGTGTGCGACTCAGCGGTCAGTTTTGTTGCCGGCACCGCCGACCCTGAAGACCTTCGAATCATCACTGCCACCGAGGAGGCGCTCGTAGCCGGCATTGCCGCGGCGACGGCGGGTAATGCGATCGGCGATATTTCCGCTGCCATCGGTGACGTCGCGGATAGGTTTGGTTATGGCGTCAACTTGGATTTCGGGGGCCACGGGGTCGGTCGCGAGATGCACGGTGACCCGCACGTCCCCAATGACGGTCGACCCGGCCGCGGCTACAAACTTCGCGAAGGGCTCGTCATCGCCATCGAGCCATGGTTCATGCGCGACACCGACGAAATCTTCACCGATGCTGACGGTTGGACGTTGCGGTCTGCGGATGGCTCACGTGGTGCTCACAGCGAGCACACCATCGCCATTACGGCCGAGGGGCCGCTCGTCCTCACTGCTCGGCACATGTGAGAACCTAGTGTTGTGACGTGTTGATTGAGCGAAAGTCTCATTGACGCCAAATATCGCGAGTGTAACGAGTTGATAACGTATCGCATTTCTCGGCTTATCACCGAAAGATTTATGTATCGTTGTCACTACGCGATCGAAAGATTGCACAACCAAACAAGGAGAAATATCACAATGTTGAAAAACACTAAGGTAGTAGGAATCGCTGCTGCGATTGCCCTGCTTACGGGAGTAGCGTTTGCACCTAGCGCCACTGCCGTCGGTGCCGATCTTCCCTACCAGGACATCGAAAACGGTCCCGCCTATGACTCAGGTGACCGCATCGAATACTACGTCGGAGATGTTCGTACCGGTTGCATGATCACCACCAAGGTTGGCTCGAAGAGCAAGACCCTGAAGGCAAAGCAGGACAGCGATGACTCGCGCAAATTGGCTGGAGAGATTAACGCATTCATTGGAGCACCCGTGAATGCTGGTGAATACACCGTCGCCTCATCCGTTGCCAACAACTGCGCTGACAACCCCGGCTTCCGTCGTGAAGGTGATATGGAAGACGAAATCACCGTTGGTGACGACGTTACCTGGGCCTGGTCTGACGTGGACATCGACAACACCACCGATGTCGGTCTCGAAGGAGACATTGAGGACTCCGGCACAGGCGTAGACCTCGGTAAAGCGAAGGTTGTTGTTTACCTCAAGGGCAAGAAGGTTGCCGAGGGGAACTCTGACACCACCGGATATGTCTCGCTTCGTGTTAGTCGAAGCCTCTTCAACAAGATCGGGACGACTCGATTCACCTACACGGTGACTGCCAACACGTTGTACTACGTTGCAGACGCTGACAAATCTATGTATGTCAGCAACCCGTTCTAACTAGCACAACCCGTTTGACCGCCTTCGGGCAAACACTGCGGCCTCAGCGTAAAGCTGGGGCCGCAGTGTTGTTAATGCACCAGGGCACACAGCACCAGCTCATTCCCGACACGGGCAGGACTGTATGCCGAAAACTAAAGTCAGTCACCGAGCAGATCAGGACGACGGGTACGCGTCCGTTCGACCTGTTGGGCGAGCTGCCACTCGGCAATTTTGGCGTGGTGGCCACTGAGAAGAATCTCGGGAACCGTGAGCCCTCTCCACTCCTGGGGCTTGGTATACGACGGATACTCGAGAAGACCGCCCTCGTGACTCTCTTCATCGAGCGAGGCCGGGTTGCCCACCATTCCTGGCACCAGACGAGTGATGGCCTCGATCATCGCCATCGTCGCGACCTCGCCGCCGTTGAGGACGTAATCCCCGAGGGATAGTTCGCGCACACGGATGCGACCCGCGTAGTGGTCGATGACCCGCTGATCGATGCCTTCGTAGCGCCCACACGCAAAAACGAGGTGCGGTTCGTCGGACAATTCGCGGGCGGTGTTCTGCGTGAACAGTTCGCCGGCGGGCGACGGGACAACGAGCACGGTGTCGTCGGTGACGAGCGAATCAAGCGCCTCGCCCCACGGTTCGGGGCGCATGACCATGCCCGCGCCGCCACCGTACGGACTGTCGTCGACGGTCTTGTGGACGTCGTGAGTGAAGTCACGCAGATTCGTCGCTTCGATCGTCAGTAATCCCGATTCCCGTGCTTTACCAACGAGCGACACATCGAGCACCCCGAAGAACTCGGGGAAGATGGTGACGATGTCGATGCGCACGAGACAAACTCTACGCGTCGGCCGATTCGGGCTCGTCGTCGACCGGGTCCTCAAAGAGGCCAATCGGGGGGTCAATGTCCATTGTTCCGGCCTCGATGTCGACACGCGTGACGATCGCCTTGACGAACGGGACGAGAACCTCGGAATCACCCGTGTCGATAATGAGAAGGTCTTGAGCCGGCAAGTGGTCGACCCGAGTGATGGTGCCCACGGCGTGACTGTTGCGGCGAACGGTCAGACCGATTAGTTGGTAGTCGTACCAAGCGTCCTCCTCAACGGGACGGGAATCCTGGGCTTCGTCGACCCAGAGGATCGCCTTGACAAGGGACTCAGCGGCGTCGCGGTCGTCGATTCCCTCGAGGAAAACCACCGCCTGGTCGTTGTACCACTTGAGTTCTTTCAGAGTGACGGTCTTGCCAACCCAGGGCGATTCGTCCGGAACCTGAAGCGTGTAGACCGACCCGGGGACAAACCGCAGTGCTGGATCATCGGTATACAACTCGAGTTTGATCGCGCCTTTAAGACCGTGTGCCTTGAGAAGTCGACCGACGCGCAGACCCGATTCGGGCCTCTTCGCGGAGGTCATTATTCCGCGGTGTCGACGATGTCGACGCGAATGCGCTTGCCGTCGGCGATTGCCGCGATCAGTGTGCGCAAGGCCTTTGCTGTGCGCCCGCCCTTCCCAATGACACGACCGAGGTCGTCCGGGTGCACCGAGACCTCGAGAAGGTCGCCACGCGGAGTGCTTTTTGCCACAACAGTGACGCTCTCCGGGTGATCGACGATTCCCGAGACAAGGTGCTTAAGGGCGGCCGCCAGCATCAGACTTATTCGGCCTTTTCGTCGGCGGGTGCCTCGTCAGCAGGTGCCTCTTCAGCAGTTTCGACGACGGCGTCGGCCATTTCCGTTGCTGCTTCGGGTGCCGATTCGACAGCCTCGGCGGGTGCTTCGGTGGTCTCTTCGATGACCTCGGCGGCTGCCGGAGCGACCTCTTCGACCTTCTTTTCAACACGGGGACGGATAACCGACTTCTTCGAGGAGTCCTCGGCAAAGACCGTCTTGGCGTCCTTCGTGATGATCATGTTTTTCGCGGACTTGTCACCCTTGAACTTGCCCCAGTCACCCGAAAGTTTAAGGATGACGAGAACCTGCGGGCTTGGCTGAGCGCCGACCGACAACCAGTACTGCGCGCGCTCGGAATTGATTTCCATGAGCGACGGGTTTTCGGTGGGGTGGTACTTACCGATTTCTTCAATCGAACGCCCGTCGCGCTTTGTGCGCGAATCAGCGACGACGATGCGGTAGTGCGGCGAATGGATTTTACCCATGCGCTTAAGGCGGATTTTGACGGCCACGTTTCTCCAGATTTGTTTGCGATGACGCACCGCGGTTCAAGCGTGGGGTTGCTTGAATGCGGAAGCAGGACGCCATTTCGCAGGGTTAGAGGGTCCTACGAGATGGACACAAGTCTTTAGTCTGCCAGAAAAACCTTGAGTTAGCCAATCACGATCGGCGCGACCACCACACACCCGCCAGGGCGATAAGCCCACCGACGATGGCGATGGGGTGTGGCCATTCGCCGAGCAGGATCGCGGACTCGACAATCACGAGCGGCGGGACGACATAGGTAGATACCCCAAGACGCCCAGCGGGCATGCGCTTGAGGGCATACCCCCAGAGCCCGAAGCCCAGAGCGGTCGGAATCGCGCCGAGCCAGATGGCTCCCGCTATCGCCTCCGCTGGTGCCGTCTGTGCGCGCGCGAATGCCTCTGGCGCCCACCAGAACAGCGGAATCAGCGCGATAGAGGCTCCCAGAAGCGTCACCTGGTTCGACGACAAGCGCGCGAGAGCGGGCTTTTGAGTGAGGACACCGACAGCGTAGGTCACGGTGGCAACGAGCGCCCACAGCACTCCGACAAGATCTACTCGGTCGCTTGACGACGTGCCCCACGCAATCAGCCCGACACCAGCCAAGGCGATGAGAGCGCCGGGGATGAGATTTCGAGATAGTTTCTCGCCGAGGAACAGGAACGCCCCGACGGCGATGAGCAACGGCCCGATGTTGACGATGAACGACGCGGTCCCCGCATCGATTGTCTGTTCCGCGGTGTTGAGCGCGACGATGTAAATCGAAAACCAGGTGAGCCCAAAAATCGCGATGAGCACCCACTCGCGAACCGTGGGCCACAGCCACTTCTGCCCAATCATCCACACGGCAAGAAGTGGAACGGCAACGAGTTGGCGGAGGAACGCGAGTTCGCCGGGCGCAAAGACCGGCAGTACCGCGCGAATGACAACGAAAGCGCTGGACCACGCGAGGACGGTTCCGATTATGGCTAAGAGAACCTTCAGCGGAATTCGGTCGGTGCTCACAGACCGCCGCGCTCAAGAAGGCGACGCATGGTCTCCATGTCTTTGTCATTCACCTCGGGGGTCGCTTCAGCACCGAGGCCGAAACTGTTTCCATCGCCGGCAGGAGCAGATTGAATCGCCGCGTTCTCTGCCGCTCGCTTGGCAGGGTTTCCCGAACGCGAACTCTTCTTCGCGGTAATCGCCTTCCCCTTGAGACGAGGCCCTGGGACCGGTCCCATTCCGGGAATGTTCGGAGTGCCACCCTTGGCGACGGTCTTCATCATCTTGGCGGCGGATTCGAATCGGATGACGAGTTGGTTCACGTCAGTAACCGTCATCCCCGAACCCTTCGCGATGCGAAGTCGGCGCGAACCGTTGAGCACCTTGGGGTTCTCGCGCTCCGCGGGCGTCATCGAGCGAATGATGGCTTCCGTGC
>JBEENB010000013.1:0-37586 GCA_041192365.1 Actinomycetota bacterium
AGCGGAGTGCGGTTTGGCGGTCGCCCTCGAAGTGCATGACAACATCGACGAGGTGTTCGAGAAGCCTTGGCCCCGCGATTGTGCCGTCCTTGGTGACGTGACCCACGAGGATGACGGGGATTCCGCATTCCTTGGCGATTCGGACCACCGTTGCAGCCACTTCCCGGACTTGGGCGACGCCCCCGGCCAGTCCGTCGACGGTTTCCGACGACACGGTCTGCACTGAGTCGATGATGACGAGCGAGGGCCTGACCTCGTCGATGTGACCGAGGACTGTGCCGAGGCTGGTTTCGGCCGCGAGAAAAAGCGTGTCGACCAGTGTGCCGGTGCGCTCGGCGCGCAGCCGCACTTGGCCGACGGATTCCTCGGCGCTGACGTACAGGACGGTGTCGCCGCGCATCGCCACCCGACCAGCGACATCAAGAAGAAGAGTTGACTTGCCGACTCCCGGCTCGCCGGACAACAGAATCGCGGCACCGGGGACGATGCCACCACCGAGCACTCGGTCGAATTCAGCAATTCCGGTCGGTCGATGCTCGGTATCGGTCACCGCGATCTGGGTGATGGGGACGGCTGCGCGGTTCGTCGGAACACGCGTCGCGACTGTTCGCCCCCCGAGGGACTCAGTCCCAAATTCGCGAACGGTATCCCACTGCTGGCATTCGCCGCATCGGCCAACCCACTTGTTGGTCGTCCACCCGCACTCGACGCATTTATAGGGAGTTGTCACGCGGGCCATGGTTCCAGATTAGGCGAGACGACTGACGTGATCCCGTTTTTCTCACACCTTGTTTCGCGTGTAAGATTTCCCACGGTGCCGTGTCCGAGCGGCCGAAGGAGCATGTCTCGAAAACATGTGTGGGTGCAAGTCCACCGTGGGTTCAAATCCCACCGGCACCGCCAGGGCCCCCGAGGAGACTCGGGGGCTTTTTCACCCCACGTGCCGCGAATGTGACTTCGCAAATGTTTTATGAATGTTCGCTGAAGCGAACATTTCGATATAGGCTGAATGTGACCTTTTCGAAGGGGGTCAGTGAGCCGGAACCGCCACGCGGAACCGGCTCACTTCATTTAATCAAGCCCTTAGGGCAGAAGCCGGTTGGGTCCGCGGAAGAGGTACGTCGTCTCGCGGATGGATGGCAACCCGAGAAGCAACATGAGGAATCGGGCGAGACCCATACCAAAACCGCCGTGGGAGGGAACCCCGTGGCGGAAGAAGTCGAGATAAAACTCGAGTTCCTCGGGGTCGAGCCCCTTGTCCTTCGCCTGGGCGGTGAGGATGTCGATGCGGTGTTCGCGCTGTGCGCCGGTCGATATTTCGGTGCCGTTATAGAGCAGGTCGTAGGAGTTCGTGAGGTTCGAATCGCCCTCGTGACGCATGTGATAGAACGGTCGGATCGACGTGAAGTAGTCGGTGACGAACACGAAGTCGTGGCCGAAAGTTTCCTTTACATGAGTCGATAACTGCCTTTCGCCCTCGGGGTCGAGGTCGCCGTCCGCGCGCGGCACGGTGTACCCGCGGGCCTTCAGTATCTCGTGCGCCTCGGCAAGAGGGATGCGAGGGAACGGTGTTGTCGGAACGACAACGGGAAGGCCAAACGCTTCCTCGACCTGCGTGCCGAGCTTCTCGGCGACCGCGGTGAGTCCCGCAACAATGACCGATTCGTGCATCGCCATGACGTCATCGTGGGAATCGACCCACGACATTTCGGCGTCAATCGAGGTGAACTCGGTTGCGTGGCGTGAGGTGAACGATGGGTCGGCGCGGAACGCGGGTGCGATCTCGAAGACCGCACCGAAGCCGGCGGGTTGCGCCATTTGCTTGAAGAACTGCGGACTTTGCGCGAGGTACGCCGTCGTCTCGAAGTACTGCATCTCGAACAGTTCGGCACGGGACTCGGAGGCACTCGCCATCAGCTTCGGCGTGTGGATCTCGATGAAGCCGTTGTCGACCCACCAGGTTCGCATCGCGTGTTCGAAGACTGTCTGGACACGGAAGATGAGGTTCGCCTCGGGGCGACGAAGGTCGAGGAAGCGCCAGTCAAGGCGCTTGTCGATGCTGGAGTCCTCGGCGATGGGCGGTTCGGGTTGAGCTTCAGCGACGACCTCGAGCGTCGAAATCTTGACCTCGAGCCCGCCGAGTTTCACCCGTTCGTCGTGCGCGAGTTGACCCGTGACGCGAATGAAGGTCCCGGCGTTGAGTGTTCCGATGAGTTCCGTGAGAGCGAGTCGCTCGGCCGAATCGGCGACCGCGGGGTCGATTTCGCGAACTGCCTTCGTGACCAACTGAACGGCTCCGGTCTCGTCACGCAGGATGACGAACTGGACCGCCTTCTGGTCGCGGACGGTGTCGACCCACCCCGCGACAACAACATCGCCGTCGGCGAGAGCGGAAAGGGATGCAACGGTTGAGCGCGTGACCATAAACCCAGCGTAGCGGGCGGGTCGCCCACAGTTTGCGCGGATACAATCGGGAGGGTGAGTGCCGATCGTGTCCATCTCGTGCGCCACGGTGAGGTGAATAACCCCGGTGGCGTTCTGTACGAGCGTCTGCCGAACTTTGGACTCACCGAAAACGGTCGAACACTGGCCGAATCGGCGGTTCGTCACGTGCCTCTCGACACGATTTCAGCGCTCGTCGTCAGCCCGCTTCAGCGTGCACGTGAATCTATGGCCCCGTGGGAATCTGCAACGGGAAAGACCGCGACAATCGACGAACGCGTGATCGAGCCGTGGAACGAATTCCGAGGACTCCGCATGGACGGAGGCCGCACTCTTCTCTCGCGACCGGGCCTCTGGAAGTTCCTGGCGGACCCGTTCCGTCCGTCGTGGGGCGAGCCGTATCGCGACATCGCCCAGCGCATGTTGGCGGCGATGCGGGACGCGGTCGATTCGGTCGACGGCGGTGATGTCGTGATCGTGTCCCACCAGTTGGCGATTTGGATGGTTCAGCGGGCCATGTCCGACAAACCCTTGGCGCATTGGCCCGGCACCCGCCGTTGTTCGCTGTCGTCGGTGACGTCGTTCCAGGTGCACCCCGCAGACTTCGTCGAATACGACTATCGCGAGGCGACCGACATCAACCGCGCGGTGGATTCGGGGGCAGTGTGAGGCGCGCTATTCTCGCCGCGAGCCTCGTGGCCTCGCTACTCGTCCTCGGGGGGTGTGCCTCGAACGACCCGCTCGCACAAGACGCCACGAATGCGAACTTCACCTCTGCTGACGGAACCGTGACCGAAGTCGCGCCCGCGAATCGAGGGGAGTTGGTGTCGTTCGAATCCAGCGATACGACGGACGGGTCGACCGTGAGCGCCGAGGACTTTCGCGGTTCGGTATTGGTCGTCAACTTTTGGTACGCGGCGTGCCCGCCGTGCCGCGCAGAAGCGCCGGACCTTGCCGAACTGGCAACGATTTACGCCGACCAGGGAGTTCACTTTCTCGGGGTGAACGTCTACGACAACGCGTCGGGGGCACAATCGTTCGAAAAGACTTTCGACATCCCGTATCCCAGCGCTCTCGACGCGGACACGGGCACACTGCGACTCGCGTTCGCGGGTGATCTTCCCCCGAGCGGAATCCCCACCACCTTTATCGTCGATCGAGACGGTCGGGTCGCGGCGCGTTTACTGGGCTACATCTATGACCGATCGATGTTCGAGGACATGCTCGACCGCGTTGTTGCCGAGGGCACTCCGTGATTGACAACGTCGGCGAAATCGTGTTCTCGGGCGATCTCGTCATCGCGCTGCCCATTGCATTCCTCGCGGGGTTGCTCGCGTTTCTCTCGCCCTGCATCATTCCGCTCGTGCCCGGGTACATCGCCTACGTCTCTGGGTTTGCCATCACCGCCGAGCCGACACCCGCCGATCGCCGCCGAGTACTTTTCGGAGTTCTCGGCTTTGTCGCGGGGATGGGTGCCGTGTTTATCTCGTTGTCGGTGGTGTTCGGGACTCTCGGACTCTTGCTGATTCCCTATCTCGACATCGTGTTGCGGGTGTCGGGCGTTGTTTTGATCGTGCTCGGAATCGTCTTCGCCGGCGGAATTCCAGCGCTACAGCGCGACTTCCTGCCGCAGTGGAAAACGCGCGCGGGGGTGTGGGGTTCGCCGTTTCTCGGAATCGTCTTCGCCATCGGGTGGGTTCCCTGCGTCGGCCCGACGCTCATCGCGGTGCAAACCCTCGCGTTGAGTTCCCACGACCCCGCGCGCGCGGCGGTTCTGGGAGTCGCCTACTGGCTGGGACTCGCGCTTCCGTTCGTGATTGTTGCGCTGCTGCTGGGTCGAATCCTTCCCGCTCTCGCGTGGATGCGACGGCACATCACGACCATCAATGTCGCGGGCGGTGCGCTTCTCATCGTTATCGGCGTCCTCATGGTGCTCGGCATCTGGCGCGAACTTTTATCCTGGGCGGGGGTGTTCCTGAGTGGCTTCACGTCGCCCCTCTGACTCGGCGTCTCTGCAACCCGTCGACCTCGCTGACACCACGAGTGACTTCGATTCGCCGGACGCTCCGCGCAAGAACCGTCTCGACTCCCCGATTCGCGGACCCAAGCTCGGGCCGCTCGAGTTCCTGCGCTGGGGGTGGCGCGTGCTCACGTCGATGCGCACCGCGATCATTTTGCTCGTGTTGGTGGCATTCGCGTCAATCCCCGGTTCACTCGTCCCGCAGCGCTCGTCCGACCCGAACGGCGTGATCGTCTTTAGGGACGCCAACCCCGAACTCTTCCAGTTCTACGAATCGATTCAACTGTTTGACACCTTCACATCGGTCTGGTTCTCGGCAATCTATTTGCTGTTGTTCATTTCGCTAATTGGCTGCATTGTCCCCCGCACGCTTTACCACTGGCGAATCCTGCGGGCCGAGCCGGCCGATGAGCCCGCGTCGTGGGTTCGACTTCCCTACCGCCGCACCGAACCTGCGACGGGCGGAACTGTCGCTACGCTCGATCGGGCCGCGGCCGCATTGCGCGCTGCTCGCTATCGCGTCGTCCGCACTGACACCTCGATTCGTGCCGAGTTCGGCTATTTGCGCGAAACGGGGAACCTCGTTTTCCACGTCGCCCTCGTTGGGATTTTGGCGACCTTAGCGGTAACTGGTGGGTACGGCTGGAGCGGTCAACGCGTCATCATCGAGGGGCAGACGTTCACGAATCAACTCGCGTCGTTCGATTCGTTTCACCCCGGGTCGTGGTTCTCCGAGCAGAACCTTGAGCCCTACGGAGCGACACTCGAGTCGTTCACGGCGGAATACACGCACGATGTCGTCAACGACGCGTGGATGCCGATTGACTTCACGGCGAAGGTTTCGGTCGCCGAGGGGGATGCGACCCGCGAAGTGGTGCTCAAGGTCAACGAGCCGCTAGCCGCTGGCAATTCACAGATGTACCTGTTGGGGAACGGCTATGCTCCCGTCATCACCGTGCGCGACCCGCAGGGAACCGTAGTGTTTGATCAGCCCGTCGTTTTCCTGAGTCAAGACTCCAACCTTACGAGTATCGGCGTGGTGAAGGTCCCCGACGGATTGTCGGAGCAACTCGGCATGCAGGGGTTCTTCTACCCCTCCGCGGTCGACCTCGATTCGGGTGCCCTGTCGTCGAACAATCCCGAACCCACCAACCCGACGGTGACGTTCAACATTTACACGGGCGACCTTGGGCTCGACTCGGGGGTGACCGCCAACGTGTTCCAACTCCCCGTCGAGTCACTCACGCAGATTGCTGGGCGACACACGGGCAACGACGTCGTGTTGACTCCGGGCGACGTGTTCGAACTGCCCGGCGGTCTCGGTTCGATCGAGTTCACGTCACTGCGCCGATTCATCGGTGTCGAAATCCGTCACGACCCAACCCAGCTGGGCGTCGCGGTGAGCACCTTCTTTGTTGTCGCGGGTTTGCTCGCATCGCTGGGGACCCGCCGTCGTCGCGTGTGGATTCGAGTCGGCGGCACGGCGCGCATTCCGGAACTCGAATGGGGCGGGATGTCGCGAGGCGACGACCCTCGCCTCGACGTGTCGCTTGATCGACTCGTGGAGAAAACGCTCCCGCCATCTGCCGCTAAAATAAGAGGAAAATGACGAACACCCTCGAATCAATTTCCCTCATCGCCACCTATTCCGCGATGGCGGTCTACACCCTCGCCTTCATCCTGTTCACGGTCGACCTGGCCGGTCGTGCCGCGACTGATGGTCAGTCCAAACCCACCCGCTGGCTTCACAGTGCGATGGCGGTTCTGGTCCTCGGGTTTGCGATTCACTTCGGTGCGGTCATCACCCGTGGAATCTCGGCCAATCGCGTGCCGTGGGCGAACATGTACGAGTTCGGTCTGACCGCGACTCTTGTGTTGGTCGGGGTGTACCTCGGTGTCAACATCTGGCGTGACGTGCGTTTCGTCGGTGCTTTCGTATCAGGGTTTGCGATCCTCGCGCTCGGTATCGTCGCCGTCAACTTCTATGTCGCGGTGTCGCCCCTGCCCCCTGCGCTACAGAACTATTGGCTCGTCATCCACGTGTGTGTTGCGGTGTTGGGAACCGGGTTTTTCGCGACGGGAGCGGCACTCTCGGCGTCGCAACTGTTCCAGCAAGCTCGCGAGGAGGGCAAACTCCAGACTCGATCGTGGCGATTCCTGTCGGCGTTCCCATCGTCTGAAGCGCTGGAGGCGCTCGCCTACCGAATCATAGTGATCGGATTCGTCTTTTGGACCTTCACCGTCATCGCGGGTGCGATTTGGGCCGAGCGCGCGTGGGGACGTTATTGGGGTTGGGACACGAAAGAAGTCTGGTCGTTCATCATCTGGACACTCTTCGCCGGTTTCATCCACGCTCGTGCGACGCGCGGTTGGCGCGGACGTCCCGCTGCGATATTGAGCCTCGTCGGTTTCGGTGCCGTTCTGTTCAACTACGGAGTCGTGAACGTATTCTTCAAAGGCCTGCACGCCTATTCGGGCCTCTAAAGCAACGCGAGGCACCGGGCGGCACGATCGTGCCACCACTGTTCCCGCTCGGGGCTGACCCTCAGTTCTTCGGCGGCTTTTTCGTCGACTATTCTGGGCGTCGCCGCGAACGTTCCAAAGTCGGTGAGCGGGGGAAGAATGTCACGCTCAAACAGCACATTCGTCGCGATTCCGCAGTCATGGTCGAGGTGCTCGATTCGCATCGCGAGATCGACCGACGCACCGAGTCCGATGGACGATTCCAACGCGCTCGAGACGACGACGGGCAGGCCCGCCTCATCGATGAGGTTGAGCGCTCGGCGAACGCCGCCGAGCGGCGCAACCTTGATCACGAGAATGTCGGCCGCTCCTGCCCGAGCAACCGCAACCGGGTCGGTGGCTTTCCGAACGCTCTCGTCTGCGGCGATTGCGATTCCTAAACCGTGAACGCGCGTACGAATCTCGTAAAGTTCGTCGACGCTCATGCAGGGCTGTTCAACGTACTCGAGGTCGAACTGTTCCAGCGCGCGAATAGCGTGTTCTGCCTCGTCGACGTTCCAGCCGCCGTTCGCATCAATTCGAACTCGACCGGCCGCACCGACGAATCCGCGAGCAGCGCGAACTCGCGCGATGTCATCCTCGAGGGCCTGACCGGGTTCGGCGACCTTCACCTTGACCGTGCGGAAATCACCGAATCGTTCGAGAATCGTCGCGACGTCGGCCGCGTCGACCGCGGGCAGGGTGGCGTTAGACCGCACGACCTCGCGAAACACGGGTCGCTCATCGAGGCTTGGAAGTTGGTTCCAGGCTTGTTCAATTGCGCACGCCAGCCACGGGGCGGACTCGGCGTCGTCGTATTCGGTGAACGCGGCGAATTCGCCCCACGACGACGGGGTCGAACCAGCAATGAGCATCGTCTCGCGCACGTCCAATCCGCGAAACCGCGTCCGCATCGGAAGCGCCACGACCCGCACGTTCGCGAGCAGCTCGTCGACGGTGGGAAGCCTCATGACTCAAACATATCCGCGAAGTTATAGCCTGAACGTATGACAAATGCCGTCAGCGCCCTCTTTGATGCGACCCAGTGGACCGTTGTGCCTGGTTTCGACGCCATGACGGACGTGACGTATCACCAGTCCGCCGATCAGGGCATTGCTCGAATCGCGTTCAATCGCCCCGAGGTGCGCAATGCGTTCAGACCCCACACCGTCGACGAGTTGTATCGCGCGCTCGATGACGCGCGCCTCAACCCACGGCTCGGGGTCGTGCTGTTGACGGGTAACGGCCCGAGCGCCAAGGACGGCGGCTGGGCGTTTTGTTCCGGTGGCGACCAGCGTGTTCGCGGTGCGGACGGTTACAAGTACGCCGACGGCGAGACCGCGGACACGATCGACGGCGCTAGGGGCGGTCGCCTTCACATCCTCGAGGTACAGCGCCTCATTCGTTTTATGCCCAAGGTCGTTATCGCGTTGATTCCGGGCTGGGCCGCCGGCGGCGGGCACTCTCTCCACGTCGTGTGCGACCTGTCGATCGCGAGCCGAGAACACGCCCGCTTCAAACAGACCGATGCGACGGTCGGTTCGTTCGACGCCGGCTACGGCAGCGCGTATTTCGCTCGTCAGGTCGGTCAAAAGTTTGCGCGTGAAGTGTTTTTCCTCGCCGACGAGTACGACGCTCAGCGGGCTCACGAAATCGGTTCGGTGAACGCGGTCGTCGCGCACGGCGAACTCGAATCGACGGGAATCGCGTGGGCGCGCAAGGTTCTTGCCCAAAGCCCGACAGCGATTCGCATGCTCAAGTTCGCGTTCAACGCGGTCGACGACGGACTCGTCGGTCAGCAGGTGTTCGCGGGGGAAGCCACTCGCCTCGCCTACGGAACCTCCGAAGCGGTCGAAGGCCGCGACGCTTTCCTCGAGAAGCGCGACCCCGACTGGGGCGCCTTCCCCTGGCAGATCTGACCGTGACTCTGTCGGATCTACCCGAACACGAACTCGAGCCAATTCGAGACGCGCTGGTCGACGGCATCACGGTCGAAACGAGTGGTTCGACAGCGCGACCGAAACGAGTGCGCATCTCTGGTTCGGCTCTGATTGCCTCTGCCCGAGCCACATCCGACGCAATCGGCGAGGGCGGATGGGTTCTCGCCCTTCCGTTGTCGTACGTCGCGGGAATCATGGTGGTCGTTCGGTCGCTCGTCGCCGAAACCCCACTTGTCGATGCCCGCCGCGAGCCGTTCGATGCCCGCGATTTCACGCAGTTGGCAGCCAGCCTCGCTGACGGGACCTGGTTCACGGCACTGGTCCCCGCACAGCTGGTTCGACTGGTGGATTTCGCCGACGGAGACACCGACGCCCGCGACGCGCTCCGGCGCTTTTCTCGAATCCTGGTGGGAGGTCAAGCAATCCCCAGCGGGCTATTCGACCGTGCAACAGCGATGGGCATTCGCGTGACAAAAACCTACGGGTCAGCCGAGACCGCGGGCGGCGTCGTCTACAACGGCCGACCCATCGGGGACACTCGCGTTCGCATCGCGGAGGACGGTCGCGTGATCATCGCCTCGTCGAGCCTCGCCGACGAGTATGACGGCGATACTGAACTGACCGCGACGAGTTTCCGGGTCGACGATGGAACGCGCTGGTGGCACACCACCGATGTCGGAGAGTTGACGGACGGCGAACTGGCGATTCTCGGGCGCGTGGACGACATCATCATCACGGGCGGGATCAAGGTCTCGCTCGGAGACCTCGACCGCGTGCTCGAATCCGCAGGTGTGGATGCCGTCGCGAGTTGGTTCGCCGACGAAAAGTGGGGCCAGGTTCCCGCACTCGTGTCAACGTCTGACCTCGACCGCGAGGTCGTGCGTGACCTCATCGAACGGGAAATGTCGAAAGCAGCCCGCCCGTATCGATTCGTCACGGTGCCGGAATTACCGAGATTGTCATCGGGGAAAATTGACCGACGCGGGTTACAGGAACTCGTCGCGAACGACGAATCGTAGAATTACCCCATGGCAACTCGTAGCTCGAAAAAGAAGCGTCCGTCCGGTAACCGAAGCGGTCGACCCGGCACTCAGAAAATCGTCGCGCACGGCGCACAGGTTCAGGCCGCCGTTCGTCCCGCGAAGTTCGGCGATTGGGTGTCCGCAGTCCGGCCCGCGACGCTCGGGCTCGGATTCGCGCCGGTTCTGTTGGGGTGGGGTGTTGCAATCCTGCAGTTCCTGGTCGACGACATCAACCCGTGGGACATCCTGCCTCTTTCGGTCGTCGCCCTCTGTTTCGTCGTCGCGCTCGCCCTGCAAATCGGCGTGAACTTTGCCAACGACTATTCCGACGGAATTCGTGGAACGGACGCCCACCGTGTCGGTCCGACTCGGCTCACGGCATCGGGTGCTGCTCCCGCGAAGCAGGTTCGCCTTGTCGCATTTATCTTCTTTGGAGTTGCCGCCATCGCGGGGCTCGGTATCACCATGCTCACGCAGATCTGGTGGCTCCCCGCCGTCGGAGCCGCCGCCATCGCGGCCGCGTGGTTTTACACCGGCGGGACAAAGCCCTACGGGTACTCGGGCCTCGGCGAAATCGTGGTCTTCATCTTCTTTGGACTCGTCGCGACGTCGGGAACCGCGTTCCTGCTTGTGCAGGCGCTGTGGATCGACAGCATTCTCGCCGGCGTTGTGATGGGGCTTTTTTCGATGGCGGTTCTGCACATCAACAACGTGCGCGACCGTGCCACCGACATCGCCGCGGGCAAGCGGACGCTCGCAACCCGGATTCCGCTCTGGCTTGGTCGTGTCTTCTACACGCTTCTCGTTCTCGCACCGTTCGGAATCCTCGTCTACTTCTCGTTGATTCTGATCTCGGCGGGTTGGACGTTCTTCGCTCTGTTCATCGCCGCACCCGCGGTGCTCATCACCTGGACGGCGACAACTGCGCGCGAGTACGTTCTCGTGCTGAAACTGACGGTGTGGACGAGCCTTGCCTACGCGGCGTTGCTTGCCTACGCGTTCGCCTTCTAATTAGCACTCGACGACATTGACGGCCAAGCCGCCCGTCGACGTTTCCTTGTATTTGTTCGACATGTCAAGTCCCGTTTGGCGCATCGTTTCGATGACCGTGTCGAGTGAAATCTTGTGTGACCCGTCACCGGCCAGCGCCAAACGCACGGCGGCAACAGCTGTGCCCGCGGCAATCGCGTTGCGCTCAATGCACGGCATCTGAACAAGACCACCCACCGGGTCACAGGTCAACCCGAGGTTGTGTTCCATCGCGATTTCGGCGGCATTCTCGATCTGTTGAGGAGTTCCACCGAGAATTGCCGCGAGACCCGCGGCGGCCATCGAACAGGCTGAACCAACCTCGCCCTGACAACCGGCCTCGGCACCCGAGATGCTCGCGTTGCGCTTGTAGAGCGTGCCAATCGCCCCGGCGGTGAGCAAATAATCACGTGCAATTCGGTCTCGAGGGACCTTTTTGAATCGTTCGGCGTAGTACCCGACGGCCGGGATGATTCCCGCTGCGCCGTTCGTGGGGGCCGTCACAACTCGCATTCCTGCGGCGTTTTCTTCGTTCACGGCGATCGCAAACGCCTGCAGCCACTCGTTGCTCAACGAACCGGGTACTTCTGAATCCTCTTGAGACTGGAGGTGTCGTGCAAGTCCGGCTGCGCGACGCGTGACGTTCAACGAGCCGGGCAAGACACCGTCGTGCTGGAGGCCGGCCTCGATGCACGACGACATAGCCGACCAGACAGCGGTGAGGCGCGCATCAACAACGTCGGCCCCGTAGATCGCCACGGCATTGGCGTGCGCCATGTCGGCGATGCTCATGCCGGTCGAATCACACAGAGCAATGAGTTCGTCCCCGTTATCGAAGGGATAGGGGAGTGTCATGCCGGTGGGCGCGGCGGGTTGACCAATCTCGTCGTCGGCTTCGACGAAACCGCCGCCGACAGAGAAATATGTTCGTGAAAACAATTCGTCGCCGATCGTGTTGAGCGCCGCGTAGGTCATGGCGTTCGAATGCTGAGGAAGGCGCGTCATGGGGCGCAGTTCAATGTCGGATTCCACGAACGGGATCGTTCGGCCCCCCGCGGTGACAACACCCGTCTGCACCGCGCGATCCATTGCGGTGATAACCGATGAAGGGTCGCACGTTTCGGGGGCGGCCCCTTCGAGACCAGCGATGATGGCGTTTGTTGTGCCGTGCCCGACGCCGGTCGCGCCGAGCGAACCGAACAGCGAAACGCGAATCCGCGCCGTGGAATCGAGGTGGCCGGATTCGGTCAATTCACTGACGAATCGGCGGGCGGCGCGCATCGGGCCGACGGTGTGTGAACTTGAGGGGCCAACGCCGATGGTGAACAAGTCAAGTGCGGTGAGAATGCTCACGATGGGGTTCTACTAACTGTGAGAGAAAAGGCGCCTGTGAGCCGACGAATCGACCCACAGGCGCCCGAGGTTGTTACTTGTGTTCGCCGTGAACCGAGTAGCGCTCTTCAGGAGACATTACGAGGTTGTGACGACCGACCAGCGCGAAGTAGACCAAGAAGACCACGTACACGACGATGATCGCCTGGATCGCGGGCAGGAACGCCGGGTTCAACAGGAATCCGACGAACGCGAGTGCGGCGATCAGTGCGGCGACTGATGCCCCACCGACACCCCACGGCGAGCGATACGGACGCTCGAGGTTGGGGTATTTGACGCGCAGGATGATGAACGACAGCATCTGCATGATGTACGCCAACATGGCGCCCCACACGGCGATGTTGAGGATGATCGCACCGGCGACGGTTCCCATTCCTTCGGGGTCGTTCGCGACAGCCCAGTCGAGGTAGACGAGCGCGACGAGACCGATAACGCCACCAACGGTGAGTGCAAGCCACGGCGTCTTGTTCTTGCCCGTGACGGACAGTCCCTTGAAGTAGTAGCCAGCGCGCGACAGCGAGTACATGTTGCGACCATAGGCGAACATGATTCCCTGGAGCGATGCGAGCAGACCGATCAACGCGAAGATACCGAGAACGGCAGCCCATCCGTCACCCAGAACGGCACGGAAGCCGTCGAGGAGAGGTTCGAGCGAAGCCCCCGTCGTCTCAGCACCGAGGATTCCGGTGTTGATGAACATAACGAGCAGCCCGGTGACGATGAGGGTTCCACGTGCCCAGAAACCGGCGCGGGGGATGTCCTGCGACGGGTTGTGGGCTTCTTCCGCAGCGAGGGGGAGTTCTTCGATTCCGAGGAACAGCCACACGCCGAAGGGGATTGCGAAAAGAATGCCCATGAAGCCGTGAGGGAGGAACCAGCTCGAACCAGCAGCAGCCGGGTCGGCGGGGATGTTCCACAGGCTCGACCAGTCGATCTGACCCGACGCGAGAACAATCACCGAGAAGAGCACGATGACTGCGAGCGAGATGATCGACACGATGATGGAGAAGCGGAACGAGATTGCCGAACCGAGCGAGTTGAGTCCGATGAACACCGCGTAGAGCACGACGTACCAGATCCACATGTTTCCGGTGAGGTCGAGGCTCAGAAGTTCAGCGGTCACACCGTTGAGGTAGGCCGCCGAGAAGAAGACGACGACCGCGGTTGTCGCGACGTACTCGACGGTCTCCGCGAGGCCCGTGACGAATCCACCCCATGGCCCCATCGCCTTTCGAGCGAACGAGTAAGCGCCACCCGAGTGGGGCATTGCCGACGACATTTCACCGATGGCGAACATGAGTCCGTAGTACATGACCACGAGGATGACGAAGGCGACGAGCAGGCCACCGAAACCACCGGCTGCGACGCCGAAGTTCCAGCCCGAGAAGTCACCCGAGATGACCGCGGCGATTGCGAGACCCCAGAGGCCCCACACGCCGGCGGATCGAGTTAGCTGGCGCTTCTCGAAATAGTCCTTGCTTTGCTCGGTGTAGGAAACTCCCGAGACTTTTAATTTGTCAGACATGCGACTTTGTAGTCCTTTCCCGTCGCGGGAACGTTCGCACCCACGACATTGTGTTGGCTAGGTAATTGTGAGCATAGGGGACATGGCACTCTAAAATCCAACCTTGAGCGGGAAATTATTTGTGTTGTTGATTTACGGTGCTCATGACGGCGGGTTGTCCAGTCCGCGGAAAATGGCAGGTAGGTTGACAAACACCCCTCACCTGGTGTTTTCTAAAGGTGACAAATCCGACCTCAACGAAGAGGAAACACACCATGGCTCAACGAACCGGCATGCTCACCGTCCCCGAATTGCAGAAACTTGTGGACAGCGGTGACATCGACACGGTCATCATCTCGTTCACTGACATGCAAGGTCGACTCGTCGGCAAGAGAATGTCGGCGAGGCTTTTCGTCGAAGACGCCATCGAACACGGTGCCGAATGCTGCAACTATCTGCTCGCCGTCGACGTCGAGAACAACACGGTTCCTGGTTACGAATTCTCGTCGTGGGAAAAGGGCTACAACGACATGGCGATGATCCCGGACATGTCGACCCTGCGACTTGTTCCGTGGATCCCGCACACCGCGATGGTGATCGCCGATCTTCAGACAACTGACCACGTTCCGGTGCCGATCGCCCCCCGATCGCTTCTCAATGCGCAGATTGATCGCCTCGCGAAGATGGACCTGGTCCCCTACGTCGGTACCGAGCTCGAATTCATTGTGTTTGACGATTCGTTCCGCGACGCGTGGGCTAAGGGGTACGACAACCTGCGACCGTCCACCGATTACAACGTCGACTACGACCTCCTTGCGAGTAACCGGGTCGAGCCGTTGCTCCACGACATTCGCGTGAGCATGGACAAGGCAGGTTTGTATTGCGAAGGTGTCAAGGGCGAGTGCAACCTCGGTCAACAAGAAATCGCGTTCCGATACGACACCGCGTTGATCACGTGTGATAACCATTCCGTTTACAAGAGCGGCGCCAAGATGATTGCCGACAACCACGGTAAGTCACTGACGTTCATGGCCAAGTTCAACGAGCGCGAAGGCAACTCGTGCCACATCCACATCTCGTTCCGCGATTCGAAAGGCAACGCCGTATTCGCCGACAAAAACGGCGAGAGCGGAATGTCGGATATGTTCCGCCACTTCCTCGCCGGGCAGATTGCGCTCATGCGCGAATTCACGCTCTTGTTTGCCCCCAACATCAACTCGTACAAGCGGTTTGCCTTCGGCTCGTTTGCGCCGACCGCTATTGCGTGGGGACACGACAATCGAACGCTCTCGCTGCGCGTCGTCGGTCACGGTCACGGAATGCGCGTCGAGCACCGCGTCCCCGGTGGTGACGTGAACCAGTACCTCGCCGTCGCGGGTCTCATCGCTGCGGGTATCCACGGCATCGAGAACAAGTTGGAACTCGAAGACCAGACGCGTGGAAACGGATACGAGGCCGACAAGCCCCATGTGCCGACCACGCTGCATGAAGCGGCCGACCTGTTCGAGAACAGCAAAGCGGCTCGCGCGATCTTTGGTGACGAGGTCGTCAACCACCTCGTCAACGCCGCCCGCATCGAAATTCGCGCGTTCGACAGCGCCATCACCGATTGGGAGCGTGTTCGCGGTTTTGAGCGCCTCTAGTCAACCCGTCATTGGCATCACGACGTACCGTCAACAAGCGAAGACGGGCGTGTGGGATGTCGATGCGGCGTTCCTGCATTCGGGTTACATCGAGAGCGTCGCGCGTGCCGGAGGTATTGCGGTGTTGTTGCCTCCGCAACCGGCCTCCGTGGACATTGCCGACCGAGTTCTGGACGGTGTCGACGGGCTGGTGTTCGCCGGCGGGCGGGATATCTACACCGAACGATATAACCAGGAACCGGGCGAACACACCGACCAGCCCGATCTGCGCCGTGACGAGTGGGAGTTTGCGCTGGTGAACGCGGCCCTTCGTCGCGAAATGCCGGTGCTCTTCATTTGCCGGGGTGCTCAGGTTCTCAATGTCTATCGCGGGGGCACTTTGTTCCAACACCTTCCGGATGTCATTGGAAAGAACGACTACCAGCGTGGAGAGGCCCTTCTGACCGAAATGGAAATGACGGTATTGCCGGGCTCGACGCTCGAGTCCATTGTCGGGTCGTCGGTGACAGGGATGGTCTATCACCACCAAGCAATCGATGCGGTTGGTTCCGGACTGACTGTATCTGCGCGAAGTGCCGATGACGTCATCGAAGCGATCGAGATTGATGATTATCCGTTCGGCGTCGGGGTCCAGTGGCACCCCGAGGTCACGTCAGAAAAGGATGGACGACTTTTCGACGCGCTCACATCCGCAGCGCGCACACAGAGGAGCAACGCATGAGTTACACGATCATCAATCCCGCCACCGGCGACGAGATGGAGACGGTCGAACACGTCACCGTTGACGAAACCGACGACGCGATTGCACGCGCCGGGCAGGCCCAGCGGAAGTGGGCGGCTCTCGCCCCCGCCGAGCGAGCGGAGGCTCTTCGCGCATTCGCTCGGACGGTCGAAGCCGACATCGAAAACCTCGCCCAGATCGAGGTCCGCAATTCGGGACACCCCATCGGCCAGGCCCGATGGGAAGCGACGCACGTGCGCAACGTGCTCGACTACTACTCGGCTGCCCCGGAACGCATGCTGGGCAAGCAGATTCCCGTTGCTGGCGGGATCGACATCACCTTCAACGAGCCTCTCGGGGTCGTCGGAATCATCACTCCATGGAACTTCCCGATGACTATCGCATCGTGGGGGTTCGTTCCGGCGCTCGCCGCGGGAAACGCCGTCGTTCTCAAACCGGCGGAATGGACGCCGTTGTCGAGCCTTCGACTGGCAGAACTGGGCCGCGACGCCGGCCTGCCCGACGGACTGTTCCAGGTTATTGCCGGAAAGGGAAGCGTCGTCGGTGAACGCTTCATCACGAACCCCGATGTTCGCAAGATCGTGTTCACGGGTTCAACCGAGGTGGGCAAGAGCGTCATGCGCGGAGCTGCCGACCAAATCAAGCGAGTGACCCTCGAACTCGGGGGCAAGAGCGCGAACATTGTTTTTGCCGACGCCGATGTCGACAAGGCGGCCGCGACAGCACCGTATTCGGTGTTCGAAAACGCCGGCCAAGATTGCTGCGCGCGCAGCCGCATCCTCGTTCAGAAGTCGATCCTCGATGAGTTCATGGAGAAGTTCGAAACCGCGGTCAAAGGGGTCGTCGTCGGCGACCCGACGAAAGACGCGACCGAGGTCGGCCCGCTTGTTCACGCGAAACACCTGGAATCGGTCAGTGCCTACTTGGACAAAGCCGACATCGCTTTCCGCGGAAGCGCGCCGGAGGGGCCGGGCAACTGGTTCGCTCCGACCGTGGCCCTGTCCCGCGGGCTTGATGACCCGTGCATGACCGACGAAATCTTTGGTCCGATCGTCACTGTGCACGCGTTCGACGACGAGGCCGACGCAATTGCCATCTCGAACGCTACGGAATTCGGGCTCTCTGGGTCGATTTGGACCCGTGATGTAGGGCGCGCCATCCGCGTCTCACGAGCGGTCGAGAGCGGCAACCTCTCGGTCAACTCGCACTCGTCCGTTCGGTACAACACGCCGTTCGGCGGATTCAAGCAGTCGGGACTCGGACGCGAACTCGGCCCTGACGCACCCCTCCACTTCACCGAAGAAAAAAACGTTTTCATCCCAGCGGACTAATCCCGGAAAGGAACAACCATGTCCATTGAAAAAATCGATCTCACCCAACGCCTGAAAGGCAAGGTCGCGGTCATCACCGGCGGCGCGAGCGGAATCGGTCTTGCGACCGCTAAGCGCATGCGTGCCGAAGGTGCAATCATCGTCATCGGAGACATGGATCCGAAATCGGGAACAGCGGCAGCCGAGGAACTCGAGGGCACGTTCATCCAGGTCAATGTTGCCGACGAGGACCAGGTCAACCACCTGTTTGACGAGACGGTTCGCCTCCACGGCCGAGTGGACATCGCATTCAACAACGCCGGAATCTCGCCGCCCGATGATGACTCGATCGAAACGACCGAACTACCCGCATGGCAGAAGGTTCAGGACGTGAACCTCAAGAGCGTGTACCTGTGCTGTCGTGCCGTGCTTCGGCACATGACCAAACAAGGAAGCGGATCGATAATCAACACCGCGTCCTTCGTTGCGGTCTTGGGAAGCGCCACGAGCCAGATTTCGTACACCGCGAGCAAGGGTGGCGTTCTCGCCATGAGCCGTGAACTCGGCGTTCAGTTCGCTCGCCAAGGAATCCGTGTCAACGCGCTCTGCCCCGGACCTGTCAATACGCCGTTGTTGCAGGAGCTGTTTGCCAAGGACCCCGAGCGAGCTCAGCGCCGACTCGTCCACATACCCGTCGGACGTTTCGCTCGGCCGGAAGAACTCGCGGCGGCCGTGGCGTTCCTCGCGAGCGACGACGCGTCGTTCATTACCGGCTCGACTTTCCTCGTCGATGGCGGAATTTCGGGCGCCTACGTCACTCCGGTCTGACCGACATGGATTTCGACCTCTCGGAAAACGTGTCGGTGGCCGCGGTCGGTTTCGACCGATCGCTGCTCCTCAAACCTATTCGCGGGGGGAACACCTACGAAGAGACGGTCGAACGAATCCTCCAGACGATTCGCCTCGGGTTGATTCATCCCGGTGAACAACTGCCGCCCGAGCGCGAACTCGCCACGATGCTCGAAATCTCTCGCGACACCGTTCGGGACGCGATTGCGTCATTGTCGGAAGCGGGCTACCTATCTATACGGCGCGGTCGATACGGCGGCACGTTCGTCGCCGACACGATTCCCGCCGGACCCATTGTCATCGGGCGGGACGGGGACGTCATCGAACGACAGCACTTCACCGTGTCGGACATTCATGACGTTCTCGTACTGCGCGCCGTGCTCGAGCCGGGAGCGGCGTATCACGCGGCAATGGGTAATCTCACCGGGGAAGCGAGAGAACGCTTGTGGTCGGTGCATCAGGAAACGGCCAGCGCGACGGTCGAGGATTACCGGCGTCTCGATTCCCGTTTGCACCTGCAGATAGCCGAAATGGCGGGATCGAATTCCTTGGTCACCCAGATCGCTCAATCCCGAGTGAAGGTCAACGAACTGCTCGACGAGATTCCGCTACTGCCGCCCAACATCGCGCACTCGAACGAACAACACGAAACCATCGTTATGGCGATTCTTTCGGGGCGACCCGATGACGCCGAGGCCGCGATGCGCGCGCACCTCGAGGGGTCAGCATCGTTGTTGCGCGGGTTCCTGACTTAGTTCTTCGCCGAATCAATCTGATCGTCTTCAACGTCCGAATCGATGTCGGTGGTGGGTTTTTCGACACGGCGTTGAATGTCACTCGCGATGCGCTGGCGCAGCCCACCGAGAAGAAGCACAGAAAGAGCGAAGGAAATCAAGGTCGCAAAGATGGCTCCCCAAATCCACCCTGTTCCGACGAGGAGGAGGATGACGAGTGATGCAGCGAAAAACCCGAGACGGGCGAGTGTGTAGGTGATCCACGGGCTCATCACTACATCGTATGCGCCCGCCGACCGCGCCTAGAATAAAGAAATGCTCGCGAGCACTCTCTTATTCGGTTCGTTACTGATTGCGGCTGTCATTGTTTATGCCATTGTCGATGTTGCGACCACGCCGGCTTCTCGCATTCGCGGACTGCCGAAACCGTTCTGGTTTGTCGTCGTCGTTCTGGTACCCCTCGTTGGCGCAATCCTCTGGTTCATCGTGGGCAAGGGTCGTCGCGGTTCCTCGACAAAACCCGCGGCACCCACCGACATCGTTGATCTTGGCCCGACGAGCGGCCCGTTCTCAACCGAATCGGTTGATGACCGCATCGCCCGACTCGAAGAGGAACTTCGCCGACTTGACGAGGAGGGTGAAAACCCGCCCAAGGACGCGGCGTGACGTCGGACGCGTCCGCCGTGTCCAACGCGACGAACTGGTCGCTCGCTTTTCTTCGCACGCTCATCGAAAACGGAGTGACCGACGTCGTGGTGTGTCCGGGGTCGCGATCGCAATCACTCGCGTTGCTCGCTGCTGAATTAGCCGAGCGCGGGTTGCTCACGCTTCATGTTGTGCTTGACGAGCGGGCGGCCGGCTTCCTCGCGCTCGGGCTGTCACTCGAATCGGGGCGTCCCGCGGTTGTCGTGACAACGTCCGGAAGCAGCGTGGCCAACCTTCACCCCGCGGTCGTTGAGGCGTTCCACCAAGGCACCCCCCTACTACTGGTAACTGCTGACCGCCCGGCTTCGGTGCGCGCCCAGGGCGGGGGACAAACCACCTTCCACGTCGGAATGTTTGCGGCCGCAGCCAGAGCGACGTTCGACGTTCCCCCCGCCGAAAGCCCGGTTGACGCCGAAATGGGCGGTGCGACCGTTGCGTTTGAGGCGCTGACCGTTGCACTCCGCGAACGCGGACCTGTTCACGTGAACCCCCAATTCATCGAACCTCTTTCGTCGGAGCCACCGGAGAGCTATCTCGAGAAAATCCTTCCCGGTGAACTTCTCGTCGTCGAACGCGAGTCGGTCGCGGTGACCGTCGACGCCACGATCGGTGTGGTCGTTGTTGCGGGACTCGGCGCCGGTATTCAAGCCGAAAAATGGGCGCGCGAACTGGGCGCTCCGTTGTTTGCCGAAATCGAGAGCGGGTCGCACTTCGGACCGCACCTCGTGACGGACTATCGAGCCATCGCGGTGAGCCCGGAGTTCACCGACGCCGTCCATACGGTTGTGGTCGTGGGTCGCCCAACCCTCGCAAACGTCATCGACCAGTTGTGCACGCGGGAGGACGTTGACGTCATTGTGGTTCAGGTGGGCGAGGGTGTCCCCTATCGGCCTACCGAACGAGTCTGTCTAGTCGACGAGATTGTCGTGACCGGAACCGGTGACGACATCGCCCGCGAGTGGGCCATCCCGTGCGCTCGGCGATCGCGAATCTCGCTCGACGCGCAGCACCCGGAACCCGCGGCGGATGTTGACGGCAGCATCGTAGACGATCACGCCGCGCGGTCAGCCTTCGCGCGACGGGAAATGGAAATTCAGCGAGAGCCCGTGACGAGTGACCTGATCGTGCGATTGGTGTGGGATGCCACCTGGCCTCACGACCGGTTGGTTTTCGGCGCCTCGTCCATTATCCGGATTGCCGACTCGGTATTGCCCGGAAAGCCGATTCGGGTTCACTCCAACCGCGGTCTTGCGGGAATTGATGGAACGATTGCCACCGCTCAGGGGATTGCCTCGGCATCTCGTCGGTCGGCTGGCCCAGTCGGGGTCACACGCCTTGTGCTGGGGGATCTCGCCGCCGCCTACGATTCGAGTTCCCTCGCGTTGATCACGGGGCCGATACAAATCATCGTCTGTAACAACAACGGTGGGCGAATCTTTGAGGGGCTCGCCGTCAAGGCAACCGCGAATCCGGCCCACTTTGAGTCCGTCATGCTCACGCCTCAACACGTCAACTTTGAGGCGCTCGCCGCAGCGTATGGAATCGCTTATCGCCGAGTCGAAACTCGCGGCCAGTTGTCGTCTGCATTGACGGAAACGGCCGAGCCGATCCTCATCGAGGCCGTTCTGCTGGGCGGCTAGAGCGTCAGGGCTTCTCGGATCGGCCGGAACTTGAGTTCCGTTTCGGCATATTCCGACTCTGGGTCGGACCCAACAATGATTCCCGCGCCGGCATGCGCGACAATATCGGTCTCGCGCCACTGCGCGCACCGAAGCGCGATTGCCCATTCGCCGTTCCCTGCGCCGTCCACCCAACCCACGGGACCGGCGTAGCGTCCGCGGGGGATCGCTTCGATGTCCGCGATTGTGGTCAGCGCGCGGTCGGTTGGAACCCCCGCGACTGCAGCGGTGGGGTGCACCGAGTCGATGATGTCGAGAACTGACGTTCGGGTTCGCAGAATGCCCTCGATGTCGCTGGCCAGATGCCAGACGTTCGACAATCGAAGGGTGAATGGTGTCGACGCACCGACGATTGACCGGCAGTGCGGAGCGAGAGCCGTGAGAACCGACTGCATCGCATACTCGTGTTCGTCCCGGTCCTTTGTGCTATCCGCTAGGTGAGAAGCCGCGCGGGCATCGGATTGAGGGTCGACCCCACGCGCGGCACTACCCGCGAGAACACGCGTCTGGACGCGACGGTCGTGAACGCGAACGAGCGTCTCGGGTGACGCTCCCCACAGACCTTCGACCGCAAAAATGTGACAGTCGGGATAACTCGATGCGAGTTTGCCCAACGGTGCGCGTTCGTCACCCGGCGTGACGACGTGTCCCGTAATCGCTCGGGCGACGACAACTTTCCCGAAATCGGAATCCAATCGACCAAGCGCCGCTCGAACACGATCGCGGTAGACCGAGTCGATGTGCGGCCAATCCACAACCGGCACAGGACCGATGGTTCGACGCGGATTGTCGGGAACAGTGTCGGGGTCACCCACCGTCACTGTCGTCAAATCACGCCCTCGTCGAATGATGGTCACGCGGGGAAAGATCAAGAACGCCTCGCCGTTCGGGTCGAACGACCCACTACCAATTGCGTGGAGATAGGGGCGCATCGTGGGCGGTGCCAGCGCCACCGCCGCGTCCCACAGGTCACCCAGCCGTGCGAAGCGATTCGGCCCACTCGCGGTCCATCGGGTGTGCTCGCCGATACCGACGATTTCACAGTCGCCGCTGCGGAAATACAGGGGTCGAGTTGGGCTCGCGTGGTCGAGTATCGATTCGACCCGAGTCGATCGAACGACGTCGCGTGAGAAGGTCTCGATGTTCGCGCTGCTCACTCGTTAAGGCTACCTACGCACGGGTAGAGTTGTTAATCGTGACGAGTGCTGACCTGGGCAAAGACCCCCGTGAAGTCGCTGCGATGTTCGACGATGTAGCCCCTGGCTACGACCGAACGAACGCGGTTCTCTCGATGGGAACGAGTGCCCTGTGGCGATTGGCCACCGTGAGAGCGCTCGGAATAATCACGGGTGACCGGATTCTCGATATCGCCGCGGGGACGGGAACATCCAGTGCCGCGATTGCGAGGGCCGGGGCTCGAGTCACCGCCTTGGATTTCTCGGCAGGAATGGTTGCCGTCGGGCGCCAGCGTCACCCCGACATCGAGTTCGTCGCAGGAGACGCGACGGCACTTCCATTCGATGACGCCAGTTTTGATGCCGTCACCGTGTCGTTCGGCTTGCGGAACGTCAACGATCCGCACACGGCGCTCGCTGAGATGCGCCGGGTGCTCGTCCCCGGTGGCCGTCTGGTCATTTGCGAATTCACGACGCCGCCAAGCGTGATCGTCCGGTGGGCGTATCACTTCTACCTGTCGACCGTGATGCCGCAGATAGCGAAATTGTCGAGCACCAACCCCGCCGCATACACCTACCTCATGGACTCGATCCGTGATTGGCCCACGCAGAGTACCCTCGCGGGGTGGATTCGCGACGCCGGTTTCACCGCAGTCGGGTATCGAAATCTGACCGGTGGAGTCGTCGCGCTTCATCGAGGAACCACCCCGTTGGGGGCTGACCGATGAGCCACCAGAAATCCATCAGTTCGAACTTCGGGCTCACCGACGCACTGTCGTCAACGCCCGAGGAGCGCGAACTTGTCACGCGGCTCAATGCCGGTGTCAAGCGGATGGAAGAATCGCTTAAGTCCAACCTGCACTTCGGCGACGCACATACGGACACCATCGCTCGGTACCTGTTCGAAGCGGGAGGGAAACGGGTTCGACCGCTGTTGGCCCTCGTCGCCGCCGAATACGGCGACCCGACCCGCGAGGACATCATCATGGGTGCCCAGGTTGTCGAACTGATTCACCTCGCCACGCTCTATCACGACGACGTCATGGATGATGCGGACCTTCGCCGAGGCGTGCCCACCACCCACACGGTGTGGTCTAACTCGGTGGCGATCATCACGGGTGACCTTCTGCTCGCCCGTGCGAGTTCGCTCGCGTCGACCCTCGGCGACGACATGGTTCGCTTACACGCGGCGACCTTTGAACGTTTGTGCCTTGGTCAGTTGCACGAAACGACCGGACCTCAAAACGGCGCGGACGCGGTTGCCCACTATCTTCAGGTACTCGCGGACAAGACGGGATCCCTGATTGCCTCGAGCGCCGTTGTCGGTCTGATGACGTCGGGTGCGCCGCGAGAGTACTTCGAACCGCTCCGCGAGTTTGGTGAAAAAATCGGTGTCGCATTTCAGATCATCGACGACGTCCTCGACCTCGACGGTGGTGAAACCGGCAAAGAGAAAGGCAACGATGTCCGAAACGGTGTCGCGACGCTCCCAATCCTTTTGGCGCGTGCGGCCGATGACGCCGAGTCTCAATCGCTCGTCGAACGCATTGATGTCGCAATCGAATCAGCTGACGGCGTGGCCTTTGCTCTGTTGATGGACGAACTCCGAGCCAGCCGTCACACGGTGGAAACCATCGCGAGTGCGCGTCGCTGGGCGACCGAGGCGGTCGCCGCCCTCGACATTCTTCCCGACGGCCTGCCCAAGAACTCACTCGCCCGATTCGCCTCGCGCGTTATTGACCGAACAAACTAGGAACGACATGAAGCTTCGACTCGCGATCGTGGGCGCTGGCCCCGCCGGAATCTACGCCGCCGACATCCTGCAAAAATACGAGCGGGCGTTCGACGTATCGATTGACCTGTTTGACCGCCTCCCGGCTCCGTACGGACTCGTCCGATACGGTGTTGCTCCCGACCACCCCCGCATCAAGGGGATTATCAACGCGTTGCGGGACGTGCTCGACTCGGGCGGGATTCGCATCTTTGGGAACGTCAACTTTGGCACCGACATCACCCTAGACGATCTCAAACGGCACTATCACGCCGTGATTTTCTCGACGGGGGCGATTCAGGACGCCGACCTCAACATTCCCGGGATCGACCTCGACGGTTCCTACGGTGCAGCCGATTTCGTGTCGTGGTACGACGGTCACCCCGACGTTCCGCGCGATTGGCCGCTGAACGCGAAAGAGGTTGCGGTCATCGGAAACGGAAACGTTGCCCTCGATGTCGCGCGAATGTTGGCCAAGCACGCGGACGATCTTTTGCCGACGGAAATTCCTGACAATGTTTACCAGGCGCTGAAAGCGAGTCCCGTCACCGACGTTCACGTCTTTGGGCGCCGCGGTCCGATGCAGGTCAAGTTCACCCCGCTCGAACTGCGTGAACTCGGTGAACTCAACGACGTGGACATGGTTGTGTACGACGAAGATTTTGACTACGACGACGCGTCCAAGGCCGCGATTGAATCGAACAAGCAGATTTTTGTCATCAACAAGATTTTCACCCCGTGGCGCGAAGCCGGGGCCGGAACGGCCAGCCGCCGCCTGCACCTGCACTTCTTTGCCAACCCGGTCGAGGTCGTTGGCACGGACGGGCGCGTCAGTTCGTTCCGTTACGAGCGCACCGAACCGGACGGCGCGGGCGGCGTTCGCGGAACTGGGGAAATGCGCGAACTGCCCATCGACGCGCTCTACCGCGCGGTCGGCTATTTCGGGTCGCCCCTGGACGGCGTTCCTTTCGATGACCGGCACGGCATCATTCCGAACAACGAGGGTCAAGTGCTGGACGACAACAACGACGTCGTTCCCGGTGTGTACGCAACGGGGTGGATCAAGCGCGGACCCGTCGGACTGATCGGCCACACCAAGTCCGACGCGATGGAAACCATTGCCCGACTCGTCAAAGGGCAAGCATCGTGGTGGTCGCCGGCGGAACCCGGCGAGGACAGCGTCACGGCACTACTTGAATCCCGCGGAGTGTCGTTCACCAACCTGGACGGTTGGCACCACCTTGACGATTACGAGAAGTCCCTGGGTGAACCACAGGGCCGCGAGCGCATCAAGGTCGTCGATCGCGACGAGATGCTGCGCGTTTCCCGTAGTTAACGGAAGTTGATGAACTGCACGTCGACGGGCAAATCTTTACCCTTGATGAGCTGCATAGCCGCCTGAAGGTCATCGCGACTCTTGGAAGAAACCCGAAGCTCGTCGCCCTGAATCTGCGGCTTGACTGACTTCGGGCCTTCCTCGCGGATGATTTTTGCGATGTCCTTCGCGTGTTCGCTCGAAATCCCGTTCTTCACGGTGGTCTCGATGCGGTATTCCTTGCCGGAGGCAAACGGCTTTCCGATCTCAAGCGATTTCAGCGAAATGCCGCGTTTGATGAGTTTCGACTCGAGCACATCAAGGACGGCTTTGACGCGCTCTTCGCTGCTCGCCGCGAGATTCACCTTGTCCGATTTCTTTTCAATCTCAGCGCCGACGCCCTTGAAGTCATAGCGGGTCTCGATCTCGCGTTGAGCCTGATTGACCGCATTGTCGAGTTCCATCGGGTCGACTTTGGAAACGATGTCAAATGAAGAATCAGCCATGCGCTCAGTTTAGGCGAGGGTCGCAGGAACACACCCGCGTATTGTACGATTGTCAATTGCGCGCTTCATCGTGGGTAACCTCGGTGTGGAACGCACCTGGTGGGTTACCCAAGCGGCCAAAGGGATCTGACTGTAACTCAGCTGGCTCAGCCTTCGGGGGTTCGAATCCCTCACCCACCACGAAATCCCCAGCCCGATTCGGGTTGGGGATTTTTAGTAAAACCGGTGATAGACCTCGTCCTCGTCCTCTTCGGGGTTGGGGTCGCGACGCGGAACGGTCGGTAACACCCACTCCAGAAGTTTCACGAAAATCAAGCCGGCGACGACAACCAGCGCCAGTCCGAACAGGGCGCCCCACGCCCACGACCACGTATCCATGTGCCCATGTTACGAACCGGTGCGGACAGCAAACCATCCCAGGGGTCGCGATACCATCAAGTGGTGACCATTCAAACGAGATTGTGCGTCTCGTCACCTCGTCAATCGATGGTTTCGGGATGACGCACACACTGATTGACACTGCTCTCGACATCGCTCGAGAAGCGGCGGCATTGGCAGCCGAGCGCCGTCGCGGAATAGTCGAAGTGGCCGACCTGAAGACGTCATCGGTGGACGTCGTCACTGCGGTGGATCGCGAGATCGAGGCCCTCATTCGACGACGCCTCGCCGAACGCCAACCGGGCGACGGCTTTTTGGGGGAAGAAGGTGGACGCGCAGAACGCACGACATCGCTCACCTGGGTCGTCGACCCGATCGACGGAACCGTCAACTACCTCTACGGAATCCCGCAGTACGCCGTCAGCATCGCCGTTGTCGAGGGCGACCCAGCCCCGCAGGGTTGGCAGGAAGTGGCGGGGGTCGTGATCGACGTGTGTAGCGGTCGAGAATTCACCGCAACACGCGGTGGTGGTGCGTTCGCTAACGGAGTCCCCCTTTCGGTCAATCGTCCCGAGTCGCTCGGTCAATCGTTGCTGTCGACGGGCTTCTCGTATTCACAAAAGATTCGGACTCAACAGGCGCAGGTGATGGCCGTGGTGATGCCACATGTTCGCGACATTCGGCGAATGGGAGCGGCGTCACTTGATCTTGCGGCGTTGGCCGCTGGTCAGCTCGACATCTATTTTGAACGCATGTTGCAGCCCTGGGATCACGCGGCGGGGGTTCTCATCGCACGTGAGGCGGGTGCCGAAATTCGGGGCTGGAACGGTTCGGCGCCGGACATCGATTGGCTACTTGCATCACACCCTGGTGTAATCGACGAGATTGAATCGGTGCTCGTCGCCGCGGGCGCCCATTTCGACTTTCGGTAGCGCCGCCAAGGTCCCTCGCTTACACTTGCCAAGCACGATTTTTTGGAGGTCTCGTGACTACTGATTCGGACTCGGCGCTCCTGAGCGCAGACGATGAATCGCGCGCCCAAACCCCAAACCAGCCTCTTTCGCGCCGCGAGTTGCGTCTCCGCGCAGAACAGGAAAAAGTTGAACAGATTGCGCGCGGACGAGAACGGGATCGGATCCGAGCGAATGCGTTGAAGCGTGCTGAGGAAATCCGAAGGGAGAAGGAAGAAACGGAAGCCCGTGAGGCAGAGACCCAGCGATTCCAAGAGCAGATAAATAGAGGGCAGCAGGCGCTGATTCCGTCAACGGCATCATCCAGCGCAATTGACGTCAACGACGCCACCACTGGGTCAGATATCGCCACCACTAGCCAGGCGGAACGCGGCCATGGCGTAGCGCGGCGCACGCGAGCGCAAGAAAAGTTAAGAAAGAAAGCGGAGGCCGCAGAGAAGCGCGCATTACGACTTGCCAAACCACAAAAGCGCACTCATCCATTTCACAACCTGCTTGGACGCAGCTTCGTCGTGATGGTTGTCGGTGGATTGTTCGCAGTGTTGGCGCTCCCCGCCACCGGTTTTGACCCAACAAACTCCGGCTGGGCGACCGCAACGTCGAGCGACGACCAGTCGATCAGGGTGCCAGAAACGGGAACGGAAGCCGAACAGGTGTACCTTGGCGAGTTCGCGGTGACGACCTATTCCGATCTTCTGCAATTGACCTATGGCATCACGTCTGGTTTCAAATATTCCGTCACGAACAGCGGGCCGATACGCTGGCCGTTCCCTGTCGTCGTTCCCATTTCTTCAGGGTTCGGCGGACGTTCTGCCCCCTGCCTTGGGTGTTCATCAAATCACCAAGGGCTTGACTTTGACCCCACTGATGGAACGGCGTTCAATGCCGTCGCTGCAGGCGAAGTTATTGAGGTTAACGATGACGGTTACCTCGGAAAGTGGGTCGTCATCAGACACGACATTGACGGGCTCGCATTCGAGAGCATGTACGCCCACATGATTCGTGATTCGACGGGGGTAGAGGTCGGCCAAATCGTCAAAGCCGGAGACTACATCGGGCGGGTTGGGAACACGGGAGTCACTTCTGGTTCCCACTTGCACTTGGCAATCCGCGTCGACGGGGTTCCTGTCGACCCGTTCGAGTTCTTGCTGAACAACACCAAAGGGAACTAATGGGTAGCGAGGGCGGGACTCGAACCCGCGACACCACGATTATGAGCCGTGTGCTCTAACCACCTGAGCTACCCCGCCGCAACCTTATTAGGTCGAGCCCCGAGTCAGGATTGAACTGACGACCCCTTCCTTACCATGGAAGTGCTCTACCACTGAGCTATCGGGGCGAGTGCCACGAAGGCACCATGCGAGGTTAGCACCTCAAACCACCGCGGGTGAAATCCCGAACACCTCGATCGACAGTCCTTGGGGTGGCAGCAAAGAGACGGGCACGTCGCTGAGCAGGCGCGACACGCCACAAACACTAGATGTAGTGAAATAACACGAATGTCATTCCCGACATATAGTGTTTTCTCTACGGCATCCTCGCCGCAAACCTTCAGGAGGAACTATGGACTTCGACAACGACAGTGTTGGCGGCTATGCGGTTCCCGTCGACCCGATGGACCTGCTGCAGTGCGATAGCTGCCAGTAAATAGCTGAAGCCCCGAGAGCCCCGACCACAGTGATGCGGTCGGGGCTCTCTCTTTGTCTCTCGCAAACGGTGCGAGGCGTGGAATTCCGCGGAATAATGAAGTCATGAGCGACGTACGCACGCCCGACCCCGCCTGGTTTTCCGACGAGGAATTCGAAGGGGTCCGGCGTAGGCTTCCGCTCTTGTACGTCGAGGCTGTGCCCGTTCGACTAGATGATGACGGCTTCGTCACGGATGTGGGACTTCTCATCCGGGTCGATGAATACGGCGAAATGCGTTCCGCCCTCGTCGCGGGTCGCGTGAAGTTCGGGGAATCGGTTCGCGACGCCCTCAGCCGCAACCTTGAGAAAGATCTTGGGGCCCTGTCCTTTCCCCGTCTACCCAACAGCGTTGTCCCGGCGACGATCGCCGAATATTTCCCCTTTCCTGGTCGGCTTGTTGACGAACGACAGCACGCAGTCTCGCTCGTGTTCGTTGTGCCGGTTACGGGCGAAGCGCAACCGCGTCAGGATGCACTTGATATTCGATGGATTCCTGTCCACGATGCCGTTCGCGAATCGATCGACGGCGAGTTCGTCGGTGGCCGTGGCGCAGTCCTTCGCACAGCGTTGGCCACCGTGGCCTATCGATAACGCTGGAATTAGCGCGCCAGAAGCACACTTGGTCACATTTCACTGCGTGCGAGCCTCATTGACGCATGATGACTGTGATTTCACGCGACTATCGCGCAATAGTCTGTCGTTTTGGTGCCTTTGGTCGTACAGTATTCCCTGTTCACTCTGATGGAGGCCCGATGACCGACCCGCTGCGCATGCACATTCACGACGACGCTACGGCGGCGCTTCGGGAACGCATCTTTGACTACGCTCGTGACCGCATGCAGTTGGACCCACCCCCGCTGGATAAAGGGATGCCCTTTGCGGAACTGCGCGCCATCATGCCCGATACCGTGACCGAGGCCGGAATCGGCGGCGACAGCGCTCTCGACCTTTTTGGTGAGATCCTCGCCCCCGCGTCGATGTCCACTGACCACCCCGCGATGGTGTCGTTCATCCCCGTCGCGCCGACCGAGGCGTCGATCCTGTTCGACCTCGTCGTCTCAGCCTCCTGCATCTTTGGCGGTTCATGGCTCGAAGGCGCCGGCGCGATCTACGCCGAAAACGAAGTGCTGAAGTTCCTCGCCACCGAGGCCGGGCTGCCCGATGGGGCGGGAGGCGTGTTTGTCCAAGGTGGTACCAACGGAAACCTGTCCGCTCTCGTTGCCGCCCGTTTCGACGCCGAGCACCGGTTGGCGGACGCCGGAAAGTCACGACCTGCCCGCTGGAGTTTTGTGACGTCAGGCGAAGCACACTCGTCGCTCGCCCACTCGGCTCGGGTCATGGATGTCGACGTCATCAAGGTTCCTGTCGGAGTCGACGGTCGCATGACCGGCGCCGATATCGAGAAGGCGGTCGGCGGTTCGTGGGACAGTGTCTTTGCCATCGTCGCTACCGGTGGAACCACGAACTTTGGAATCGTTGATGACATCGCATCGGTCGTCTCGACCGCCAAGGAACGCGGCGTCTGGGTTCACGTCGACGGCGCTTATGGACTCGCGGGAATGTTCGCGCCGAGCACCAAGCCATACTTTGACGGATTGGGTGGTGTTGATTCGTTCATCGTCGATCCGCACAAATGGCTGTACGCGCCGTATGACTCGTGTGCCCTGGTCTATCGGAACCCGTCGATCGCACGCGCCGCACACACACAACACGCGTCGTACCTCGATGTTTTGACCGATACCGAAGAGTGGAACCCGTCCGATTTCGCGGTGCACCTATCGCGCCGCGCACGAGGTCTGCCGTTGTGGTTCTCGCTCGCGACGCACGGGGTCGCAGCGTATCGCGAGGCAATCGAGTCAAACAACATCGTCGCTCGCGACATCGCCAACGTCATTCGTGATAGCGACCACCTTGAACTTGTTCGCGACCCGATGCTTTCGGTCGTCGTGTTCCGCCGCATCGGGTGGACCCAAGAGGACTACACCTCGTGGAGTGACGAATTATGGGAGTCCGGCAAAGCCGCATGCTTCCCGTCCAAGTTCAAGGGTGAACCAGTCCTGCGATTCGCGATCGTCAACCCTCGCACAACAATCGACATCCTCCTGGAACTCGTTGAAAGCCTCAAGGGCTGATTGCCATGACGCGCTGGCCAGCAGAGTGGGAACGTCACGAGCGGACGTGGATGGCGTGGCCGTCCACCGGATACTCTCTTGGTGACACCGAGGTCGACGTCGCCGAAGCACGTGGCGCCTGGGCGTCGGTTGCGAACGCGATTGTGAAGTACGAGCCCGTGACCATGGTTGTTGACCCGTCTGCCGTGGTCGTCGCCCGAGAGTTGCTTGACGGCCGCGTCGACATCGTCGAGGCGAAACTCGACGATGCATGGATGCGTGACATTGGACCCACTTTCGTCAAAGGACCGGGCGATGCCGTGCTCGGCGTCGATTGGATCTTCAACGGCTGGGGCGCTCAGTCTTGGGCGACGTGGGGTCACGACGCAGAAATCGGCCGCGCGGTTCTGGACGCCGCCGCAGTCCCCGTCATCTCATCGTCACTCACGAATGAGGGCGGCGGAATCCACACGAACGGCGACGGGACGGTTCTCGTGACCGAAACCGTGCAACTCGATCCCGGCCGAAACCCAGGTTGGACCCGTGACGAGGTCGAACGCGAACTGTTCGACACGCTCGGTGCAACGCGCGTCGTCTGGCTGCCTAGGGGATTGACCCGCGACTATGACGAATTCGGAACTCGCGGCCACGTCGACATCGTTGCTGCGTTCTGCAACCCGACGACGGTTTTGTATCACGACCAGCGAAACCCCGAACACCCCGATTTCGCGGTGTCGGAACAGGTTCGCACGCTGCTCGAGGCGGAAGGGTTCGACCTTATTGCGATGCCAGCTCCCGAAACACTGCGCGACGACGCGGGTTTCGTCGACTATTCGTACATCAATCACTATGTGTGCAACAACGCCGTCATTTTGTGCGGGTTCGATGACCCGGGTGATGCGGTCGCCAAGGAAATCCTTGAGCGGGCGTATCCGGGTCGAACGGTCGAGTTGGTCGACGCCCGAGCGCTCTTCGCGCGCGGCGGGGGCATTCACTGCATCACGCAGCAGCAGCCCGCTTAGCCCAACAGCTCCCACTCGAGGAGGTGCCGACGCGAAAAGCGCGGATTGCACACGACACACGATGCAACCATGTTGCGCGGCTTTCGATAGCGCAAAATGACGTGACCAGCGGCACAGGTTCCGCGCCACCGTGCCAAGTGATCCGGCGACGGGCCGGTGTGACGAATCCAGCCGGTGTACCCGATTGAGCGCGCTGTGTCTAACCACTGTTGGCTGTGATTGTGTTCTTTGCCACATAAAGCGTGGGCAATCTCGTGAAGAATCGTTTGCTCGGCGTCGTCAACAGACCCCAGCATCGTGATGTGCAAAGACAACGAGATCTGCTTTTTGTCGTGATGACATGCACCCGCCCGACGTCGGGCGTGGTCCCACCGGAAGATCCAATTATGTTCCAGGGCCGAAAGGTGCTGCGCGATGAGGCGCTCGGCGCGAGCCTGAACCTCTGACAAATCGATCACGCAACAACCATATGCACTGGCTAGGACCGGAAAAGGTTTCGGGCGGGCGGCGGCGAGTCGATGGCGGTGTTATCGGTCACCACGGCGGCGCTCGCTGACCATGTCACCGCCTCGGTTCCGGCAATGAGACCCGTCGGGTGCGGCCCCTTCCCCGCGAGCGCTGAAACCCAAAGCGGATTCGCCCCGCTCGCGAGGGCTCCGAGCACCACATTGCCGAAACGTTTGCTGTTTGCGACACTCTGCTCGGTGACACCGAACGCATCACCGAACACGTAGCGAAGCGTCGCGAGCTGACCGCGGGCGAACGACATTGGTGGACCATCGACGACATTGGCGACAACAATCCCGGCGGTCGACAACAGCGCCTTGATGGCGGAGTAGAACTCGACGCTCGTCACGTGCGCGGGGGTTCGTGCGCCGCGAAAGACATCGACGACAACGAGATCGACCCGACCGAGCAACCCTTTCGGCAGTGACTCCATTACCGTGCGGGCGTCTCCGTAGCGACAACGGATGGATGCACCGCGGGGAAGTGGGCAGTGTTCACGAACGAAATCAATGAGATCGCGCTCGACTTCGATGACCTGTTGTCGTGACCCCGGCCGTGTCGCCTCGATGTAGCGCGGGATTGTCAGAGCACCGGCACCGAGGTGTAACGCCGTGATCGATTGGCCCGGGGGGAACGCCGCGTCGATGACATGACCCATCCGCGCGATGTATTCGAAGTGCAGAGCCGTCGGGTCGGTCAGGTCGACGTGCGACTGCGGGGTGTCATCAATCGACAACACCCACGAGCCCGGTCGCCACTGGTCTGGTTCGAGACGGGCGATGAGCCCACTGCTCGCGAGTCGATGAGTGGACGCCTCTGCCATTGGGTAATTCTCGCTCACTACGGCTGCCCGAATAATCGTTACCGATTCGGAACTTTACTTTCCACCAAACGGGGTGTATGTTAGCAACTTGCGCTTCATTCTGCTCGGGAATCATATTGCGGACTTCCGACTCACCCGTAAATAGTGGCGGGTTCATGAAGCTTCCCAACGCTCAAACACTGTATCAAGGGCCCCGCCCGTTAAGGAAATATCTGTGGCTGTTAAGAAGAAAGTCCAGGGGACCGGACGCGACGCGAATCGAGTGTCGTTTGCCAAGGTGACCGATGCGCTCACCGTTCCGGACCTCCTCGCTCTTCAAACCGAAAGCTTCGCCTGGTTGATTGGGACCGATGGTTCTGATGCAAAGTCGGGACTCGAAGAAATCTTCGAAGAAATTTCTCCGATCGAGAACGACCGCATGCAGCTGTCGTTTACGAATCCGTACCTCGAGGAGAAGAAGCACGAGCTCGACGAATGTAAGGAACGCGGCAAGACCTACGCCGCACCTCTTTATGTCGAAGCCGAGTTCATGAACCACGACACGGGTGAAATCAAGACCCAGACCGTGTTCATGGGCGACTTCCCCCTCATGACTCCCAAGGGCACGTTCGTGATCAACGGAACCGAGCGCGTCGTCGTGTCGCAGCTCGTTCGCAGCCCCGGCGTCTACTTCGAGAAGGTCGACGACAAGACGACCGACAAAGACCTCTTTTCGTGCCGCGTGATTCCTAGCCGCGGTGCGTGGCTCGAATTCGAAATCGACAAGCGCGACCAGATTGGTGTTCGCATCGACCGCAAGCGTCGCCAGTCGGTGAGCGTGTTCCTCAAGGCTCTCGGCATGACGCGCGAAGAGATCGAAAAGGAATTCGCAGGGTCGTACACGATGGAAGAGACCCTCAGCCACGACAACATCCTTACCGCAGAAGACGCGCTCAAGGACATCTACAAGAAGCTCCGTCCGGGTGAGCAGGTTGCGCTCGAAGCCGCGCGTTCGCTTCTCGACAACTTCTACTTCAACTCGAAGCGATTCGACCTCGCCAAGGTCGGCCGGTACAAGCTCAACCGCAAACTCGGACTTGAACTTCCCGTGTCGGAGTCGGTGCTCACACTGTCCGATATCAAGGCGACGATCAAGTACCTTATTGCTCTGCACGAAGGCAAAGCGACCATCGCTGGCAAGCGCGCGGGCAAGAACGTCGAAATCATGTTGGGAACCGACGACATCGACCACTTCGGTAACCGTCGAATCCGCGCCGTCGGCGAGCTCATCCAGAATCAGATCCGCACGGGTCTGTCTCGGATGGAGCGCGTTGTCCGCGAACGCATGACCACGCAGGACGTCGAGGCCATCACACCCCAGACCCTCATCAACATCCGACCCGTGACCGCGGCGATCAAGGAGTTCTTCGGAACCTCGCAGTTGTCGCAGTTCATGGACCAGAACAACCCGCTCGCCGGGCTCACCCACAAGCGCCGTCTTTCTGCGCTTGGACCCGGTGGACTCTCTCGTGAGCGTGCTGGTGTCGAGGTCCGAGACGTTCACCCCTCGCACTACGGCCGCATGTGCCCGATCGAAACTCCGGAAGGCCCGAACATCGGTCTGATTGGTTCGCTCGCGTCGTTCGCTCGAATCAACTCGTTCGGTTTCATCGAAACCCCCTACCGCCAGGTCGTCAACGGGAAGGTCACCAACAAGATTGACTACCTGACCGCCAGCGACGAGGACGAGCACATTGTCGCCCAGGCTGGTTCGCCAGTCAATGCCGATGGGACTCTCGCTGAAGAGCGTGTACTCGTTCGAATCAAGGGTGGAGAGGTCGACACGGTTCCCGCGAACCGCGTTGACTATATGGATGTCTCACCGCGTCAGATGGTGTCGATCGCGACGTCACTCATTCCGTTCCTCGAGCACGACGATGCAAACCGTGCACTCATGGGTGCCAACATGCAGCGTCAGGCCGTGCCGCTTCTTCGCTCAGAGGCTCCGATCGTCGGAACCGGAATGGAGTCGTACGCGGCTGTTGACGCCGGTGACGTTCTCATCGCCGTGCACGCTGGTGTTGTCACCGAGGTCTCGGGCGATAGCGTCACTATTCTCAACGACAAAGCGGGCGAGATCGACCCCAGCACCAATGCCAAGATCCCGCCAACCACGCCCTACGTGTTGCGCAAGTTTGAGCGCTCGAACCAGGGCACCAACTTCAACCACCGCCTCGTCGTCTCCGAAGGAGACAAGGTCGCGAAGGGTGGAGTTCTCGCTGATGGCCCAGCTACGGAAAACGGCGAACTTGCTCTCGGAAAGAACCTCCTCGTGGCATTCATGTCATGGGAGGGACACAACTTCGAAGACGCGATTATCCTCAGCCAAAACCTCGTCAAGGACGACACTCTCTCGTCGATTCACATCGAAGAGTATGACGTTGACGCCCGCGACACAAAGCTTGGACCCCAGGAAATCACGCGCGACATCCCTAACCAGTCGCAAGAGAGCCTCGCTCACCTCGACGAAGAGGGAATCGTGCGTATCGGTGCCGAGGTCCGCGCCGGAGACATCCTCGTCGGCCGCATCACACCCAAGGGTGAAACCGAACTGACCGCCGAAGAGCGACTTCTTCGTGCGATTTTTGCGGAAAAGGGCAAGGAAGTTCGCGATTCCTCTCTCCGTGTTCCGCACGGCGAGCGTGGAACTGTCATCGACGTCAAGATCTTCGACTCCAACGACGAAGACGACGAACTCGGCAACGGTGTCCTCAAGAAGGTCATCGTCTACATCGCCCAGAAGCGCAAAATCTCGGAGGGTGACAAGCTTGCTGGTCGCCACGGGAACAAGGGCGTTATCGCAAAAATCCTTCCGGTCGAAGACATGCCGTTCCTCGAAGACGGAACCCCGGTCGATGTTGTCCTCAACCCGCTCGGTGTCCCCGGACGAATGAACTTCGGCCAGGTCCTTGAACTTCACCTCGGTTGGGCAGCCAAGCAAGGTTGGAAAGTCAACGGAAATCCCGACTGGGCGAAGTTTCTCCCAGAGGAAGCACGCGAGATCGCTCCCGGCACCAAGGTCGCAACCCCCGTCTTCGACGGCGCAAGCGAAGTCGAAATCGCGGGACTTCTCGACTCGACCCTTCCCCGTGCCAACGGGCAGCAACTCATCGGGTCGTCCGGTAAAGCGCAGTTGTTCAACGGCCGCACCGGAGAACCGTTCCCCGACCCCATTTCGGTCGGCTATATGTACATCCTCAAGTTGCACCACCTCGTCGACGACAAGATCCACGCACGTTCGACGGGACCGTACTCGATGATCACACAGCAACCGCTGGGTGGAAAAGCGCAGTTCGGTGGACAGCGATTCGGCGAGATGGAGGTATGGGCTCTCGAGGCCTATGGCGCTTCCTATGCTCTGCAAGAACTCCTCACGATTAAGTCCGACGACATCGCCGGTCGCGTCAAGGTGTACGAAGCCATCGTCAAGGGCCTCAACATTCAGGAACCCGGTATCCCTGAGTCGTTCAAGGTCCTCATGAAGGAAATGCAGTCACTCGGACTGAACGTCGAAGTACTCGACGGTGCTGAGAACCCTGTCAACCTTCGTGACACGGCGGACGACGCCGACCGCGCAACAGCATCGCTGGGTGTCAACATCGCCCGTGAAGAGTCCGCAGCAGTGGACTTCGCCGAATAGGCACCCCAGAGAACTGACTATCGAGAAATACGGAAGAGAAAAAAGTGCTCGACGCAACAACCTTTGAACAGATTCGCATCAAGCTCGCGACGAACGAACAAATTCGTTCGTGGTCGAGCGGTGAGGT
>JBEENB010000014.1:0-36262 GCA_041192365.1 Actinomycetota bacterium
TTCCTGACGGATCCGAGTTCCGACCCCCCCGACCCGAATACCGTCCTCAATGGACACGACAATTCGATGATCGCGGGCGAAATCGACGAGTGACGCCGCGACCGGAATCACCCAGCGCGGATCAACCACGGTGCATCCAATCCCCGACGCTGCTAAGCGCTCCGCGACGTCGAGCGCTAAGGTGGCCATCGCCCCGACGGAAACGAGCAGAACATCGTGTGTCGGATCCTCGCGGAGCACGTCCACGCCGTCACCCGTTCGACGTATCGCGGGGATGCTCTCGCCCACGTTCCCCTTGGGGAAGCGCACGACAGTGGGCCCGTCCTTAACGCCGATCGATTCGGCGAGTTCCTCGCGCAGTGTTGATGCGTCTCGAGGAGCCGCGATGCGAATTCCAGGAACAATCTGCAACATGGCGAGGTCCCACATGCCGTGATGCGAGGCTCCATCCGGGCCCGTGACACCCGATCGGTCGAGCACGAACGTGACCCCGGCTTTGTGGAGCGCGACGTCCATTAGCACCTGGTCAAACGCTCGCCCCATGAACGTGGCGTACACCGCAACAACAGGATGCAGGCCACCGAAGGCCATGCCGGCAGCGCTCGTCGTCGCGTGCTGTTCCGCGATGCCGACGTCAAAAACCCGGTCAGGAAATACATCGGCCATTGCCGAGAGGCCGGTTGGTCGCAGCATTGCTGCCGTAATTCCCACGATTGTGTCGTTCCGACGAGCCAGTTCGACGAGTTCATCCGCGAACACCGTTGTCCACGACTGTCCGCCGCCTCGGTTTTCTTCTCCGGTTACCGGGTCGAACGCGCCAATTGCGTGGAACTGGTCGGCTTCATTTAGTCGTGCCGGCTCATAGCCTCGACCTTTTTCGGTAATGACGTGGACGATGACGGGACTTCCATAATCCTTGGCCTGTTCGAGCGCGCGTTCGACGTCACGGATGTTGTGGCCGTCGATCGGTCCGATGTATTTGATATCGAGGTTCGAATACAGCGCCTCATTATTGGTGAATCGGGCAAGGAACCCATGAACTCCTCCGCGAATTCCGCGATAGAGCGCTCGAGCGGGACCGCCGAGACGTTTCGTTATCGCCCACGAAACCCGATGAAGGGTTCGATACGACGGTCGAGTGCGCACATCCGTCAAGAATCGCGCAACCCCTCCGATCGTCGGCGCGTACGAGCGACCGTTGTCATTGACCACGAGGATGAGCCGGCGTGAGTTGTCGTGGGAGATGTTGTTGAGAGCCTCCCAAGTCATTCCGCCGGTCAACGCGCCATCGCCAATCACCGCGATGACGTGCCGGTCTGACTGTCCCGTCATCTCGAAGGCCTTGGAGATTCCGTCCGCCCACGACAGTGAGCTCGATGCGTGGCTTGATTCGACGATATCGTGAACCGATTCCGCACGCTGAGGATAGCCAGCCAATCCCCCCGCTTCGCGAAGATGAGAGAAGTCTCGACGACCCGTGAGAAGTTTGTGGACGTACGACTGGTGTCCCGTGTCCCAGATAATCGGATCATTCGGGGAATCGAAGACGCGGTGAAGCCCTACCGTCAACTCGACAACGCCGAGATTCGGCCCCAAGTGTCCACCGGTCAGCGACACCGATTCGATAAGAAATTCGCGAATTTCATTCGCAAGCTTTTCGCACTCGGCCAGCGACAACTTCTTGACGTCGCTCGGTCCGGAAATGTTCGGCAAAAACATGGCGGCTACACGAGCGATCTGAGAACGTACTGAAGGATTCCGCCATTACGGTAGTAATCCGCTTCGCCGGGGGTGTCAATGCGGACAACCGCGTCGAACTCGATCACCGTTGCCCCTGACGCCGAGTGTTCCGTCGGCGATGCGACCACGCGGACCGTGCGGGGCGTCGCCCCGGCGTTGAGTTCCTCAATGCCGCTGAACGAAAACTCTTCGCATCCCGTGAGTCCCAGTGATTCCGCCGTATCGCCAACCGGGAACTGGAGCGGAATAACGCCCATCCCAATCAGATTCGAACGGTGAATTCGCTCGAACGATTCGGCGATGACGGCCTTGACACCCAACAGGCTGGTTCCCTTCGCGGCCCAGTCACGACTCGACCCCGAACCGTATTCCTTGCCCGCCAGAATGACGAGCGGCGTTCCCGCCTGCTGATAGTTTTGCGCCGCGTCGTAGATGAACGATTGGTCGCCCGCCGTCGTGGTGAAGTCGCGCGTGTAACCACCCTCGACACCATCCAGCAGTTGGTTCTTGAGTCGAATGTTTGCGAAAGTTCCGCGAATCATCACTTCGTGATTTCCACGACGAGACCCGTACGAGTTGAAGTCGCCGCGATCAACACCGTTCGCTTGGAGGTAAGCCCCAGCGGGAGTGTCCGCCTTGATGGAACCGGCGGGTGAAATGTGGTCGGTCGTCACCGAGTCACCGAGCAACGCGAGAACACGCGCTCCGGATATGTCGGATACCGGTGACGTCTCAACGGTCATTCCATCAAAGTACGGGGGCTTCCGAACGTAGGTCGACGTCTCGTCCCACTCGAAAACGTTCCCGATCGGAGTCGGAATCGATTTCCAACGGTCGTCACCATCAAAGACCGACGCATACTGGCGAACGAACATCTCGGTGTCGATCGACGAGTCGATGGTTTTTTGCACCTCGGCGGCCGAGGGCCAAATGTCGGCAAGATACACGTCGTTGCCCGCAACGTCCTGACCTAGCGCGTCCTTCTCGAAGTCAAAATTCATTGTTCCCGCCAGTGCGTAGGCAATCACGAGAGGAGGCGACGCAAGGTAGTTCATCTTGACATCGGGGTTGATTCGGCCCTCAAAGTTGCGGTTTCCCGACAGCACCGCGGTGACCGCAAGGTCGTTGTCGTTGACCGCCGCCGAGATCTCCGCGGGGAGCGGACCGGAGTTTCCGATACACGTCGTGCAGCCGTAGCCGACGAGATAGAAGCCGAGGGCTTCGAGGTCGTCCATGAGTCCGGCCTTCTCGTAGTAGTCGGTCACGACTTTGGACCCCGGCGCGAGAGTCGTCTTGACCCACGGCTTAGACACGAGACCCTTGGCCACCGCGTTTCGAGCAAGCAGTCCTGCCGCGAGCATGACCGAGGGGTTAGACGTGTTCGTGCACGACGTGATGGCCGCGACAGCGACGTGACCGTTGTCAACGGTGAAGTGCTTTCCGTCCATCGACACCTCGGCAGCCTTTCCGGCGCCGTAGGCGGCGAGGTCTTGCGCGAAGGTCTCTTTCGCCTTGTCCAGGTCGATTCGGTCTTGCGGGCGCTTCGGGCCGGCGATCGACGGAACAACCGTCCCGAGGTCGAGTTCGAGATACTCCGAAAAAACTGGCTCGACGGCGGGGTTGTGCCACAGTCCCTGGGCCTTGGCGTAGGCCTCAACGAGCGACACCGTCTCTGCGGGTCGACCCGTGAGTTTCAAATAATCGACCGTCACCTGATCGACCGGGAACATCGCGGCGGTCGAACCGAACTCCGGGCTCATGTTTCCGATTGTCGCTCGGTTCGCCAACGGGACCTGACCCACACCATTGCCGTAGAACTCTACGAATTTGCCGACCACGCCGTGCTTTCGGAGCATCTCGGTAATGGTCAGTACAACGTCCGTCGCCGTGATGCCCGGGGGAATGTCCCCCGAAAGTTTGAAGCCCACGACTCGAGGAATCAACATCGAGACGGGCTGCCCGAGCATCGCGGCTTCGGCTTCAATGCCACCGACGCCCCAACCGAGTACACCGAGACCGTTGACCATGGTGGTGTGCGAGTCGGTGCCGACACAGGTGTCGGGAAATGCCAACGTCTCGCCATTGACGTCACGCGTATAGACAACTTTCGCCAGGTTTTCGATATTGACCTGGTGAACGATTCCCGTTCCCGGGGGGACCACACTGAAGTTGTCGAATGCCGTTTGACCCCAACGGAGGAACTGGTACCGTTCCCCGTTTCGTTCGTATTCGATTTCCACATTGCGCTCGAAAGCGTCTTCAGTGCCAAACAGGTCGGCGATTACCGAGTGGTCGATCACGAGTTCGGCGGGAGCGAGCGGGTTGATTTTTTCAGGGTCGCCCCCCAGTGCCACCACGGCTTCGCGCATGGTCGCAAGGTCGACAATGCACGGGACGCCGGTGAAGTCCTGCATCACCACGCGGGCAGGGGTGAATTGAATTTCCGTGTCGGGTTCGGCATTCGCATCCCAATTCCCCAGCGCACGAATCTGGTCCGCGGTAATGTTCGCGCCATCTTCGGTGCGCAGGAGGTTCTCGAGGAGGATTTTGAGGCTGAACGGAAGACGGTCGTGGCCCTCCACCGCGTCGAGCCGGAAAATCGTGTAGTCGCGGCCGTCAACGGACAGGGTGGCCTTGGAACCGAACGAATCAATGCTCACAGCTAACTTCTCCTCACGGGGGACAACTCTCCCATCCTAATCCCGCGCGCTGTGCCTAGCGGGCAGCCGCCGACAACGCGGAACGCATCATCAGCCACGTCAGCCACAACAGTGCGGCGTACAACGGGACACCCATGAGCAGCTTCGTGGCAGCCAACGCTGTTGTCGCGTGCGCCAGATACAACGGAACTTGGACGAGCAGTCTCAATCCAAAGAAGCAGGCCCACACGACGGTTGCGAGGTACGCGGCACGACGTACGATCGCGCTCGTGCGTGCCGGGTTCTCGGACGCCAACATGCTCGTAAACAACCCGATCAGCGGTCGTCGAATCAGTATCGACACGAGCATCACCGTCATCGAGATCGAGTTGATGATAAAACCGCCGACAAAGTTGTCTTCTGCGCGACCCGTCCACAGGGCAAAACCCGCACTGAGCACAATGCCGATGCCACCCGAGACCGCCGGTAAGACCGGAAGTCGCTGGACAAGTCGCGTCACGAGAATTGCAATTGCGACAATGACGGGCGCTGCGACTGAGGGAAACAGATCTCCGGTCACGGCGAACACGACGAGGAACAAAAAACCGGGTGCTGTTGACTCGATGACCCCGCGAACGCCACCGATTGCGCTAAACAGATTTGCTCCCGTCAACTTTTCGGACGCGACAAGGGATGCGAGTGCGGATTTCGAGACCGATTCACCGAGTGGGTTCGTCATGCCAACGCCCCCGGCTGGGGAGGCACCCTGAGGGTAAGCAGCTCGCGTGGCGGAAGGGGCTCGGTTCCACGGTTGACGACGATGCTACGGAACACATCATCGACGGAAGCCGAAAGCGAAGTCGACTCCGCCGCCGGACCAGAGATTACACCGCGGAGGAACCATTTCGGTCCGTCAACGCCGATAAAGCGAACGGGCCGTTTCGTCCCGTCAGCCGTAGGAACCGCAGCCCGAAGTTCCGGGCCGAACGGACCCACGACGTGGTCTGCTGTCCCGCCCTGTTTCGTGACTTGCGCCGCCACCTGCTCCCTAATCTCGTTCCACAATCCTTCGGTTCGCGGCGCCGCGAAAACTTGCACGTGCAGCGTCGAACCGTCTATCTCAAACGTTGCCGCCACCAAACGTTTCGTCGCCTCTTCGATGTCTAACCGCAATTGCAAACCGGTACGCGGTGTTACCTTGATCGCCCCAAGGTCGATAAACGGTTGCACAGCGCTGACCTCGGAAATGTCGAACGGGCCCGTCATTTCGCGGTCGACCGGCGCGCTCTTCTGCCTCACGATGCCGCTCCTGACAATCCGGTCGACCCAAATCCGCCAGCACCGCGAGCGGTGCCTGGAAGTTCCGTGACGGGGACGAATCGAGCGCGCACGATCGGCTGAATAACGAGTTGCGCGATGCGATCCCCAACGGCCACGGAGAACGATTCCACGGGATCAGAGTTAATCATGACGACGGAAATTTCTCCTCGATAACCGGCGTCGATGGTGCCTGGTGAGTTCACCAAACCAACGCCGTGCTTGGCCGCCAGTCCGGAACGTGGCATGACAAACGCTACGAAGCCGTCGGGTAGCGCAATTGAAACGCCAGTGGGTATGACAGCTCGCTCACCGGGCGACAAAGTAACACCAATCGTCGACACCAGATCCGCTCCAGCATCCCCGGGGTGTGCGTAGAGCGGGGGTGTTCCAACAATCAGGACCTCGGGTGTCATTCGTTCAGGGTAATGCATGGTCGAATAGTTCCATGATTCGTTACCAAGAATCCCTCACCCCTTCGTGGACATTTCACCTTGCACTCCTTGTTGTCCTGCCCATGGGTTTCGGCATGCTCGCGCCCATCAACCTCATCGCTGGCTACGTGGCGGCGGTGACGTTCTACGCAGTCACGCTCGTGGCGTTCATCGTGTTTGCGCCCCGAATCATCGTGACCGATTCACATTTCCGCGCGGGACGTGCGGTTATCGAGCGAACGCACGTGGGTGACACGACCATCATCGAACAACCGGAACGAATCGCAACTCTCTCCGACGCTCGGACGTGGAAGGTCATTCGCGCCTGGATACCGCGAGGACTGAGCATCGTGGTGAACGATCCGAACGATCCGACACCGAGTTGGTACGTCTCGACACGGAACCCTGAAAAACTCCGTGACGCGCTGCGGGGAATCTAGGACTCGCACTCCGAGCACACAGAGCCAGCCTTTGTTTGCTTCGCAATCTGTGAGTGATGCTTGACCAGGAAACAGGACACGCACGTGAACTCGTCGGCCTGCGGTGGGACAACAATAACGTCGAGTTCCATGCTGGCGAGGTCCTGACCACTCATCTCGAGGCTGTCCGGATTGTCCGCGTCGTCGAGAATATCTCCGGGCCGAGGCTCGGGAACGCGCTCCTGAAGAGCCTGTATCGATTCGTGGTCTTCCTCGCCCTTGCGGGGGGAATCGTAATCAGTAACCATTTTTGAGGTGAAGCCTTTCTGTGCCGTGCCGGCGGCGATAGTTTGCGTCACTTTACAGCGAAAAGCAAACTCACCCGTGACATTCGCGTCCAACGTGTCGCGCGAGGAGTATTCTCGCTGAACAAGAGCAACCGAGGAGTTGGCGATGGAAGAGTTGTCGGTCATCGAGGTGACACGCGATGGAATCATCGTGGTAACTCGAGACGGTCAACGATTTGCAGTCGCTCTCGACGAGGCACTCCGCGCCAAACTCGCGCATTCCCCCCACTCAACGACGGCGGTCACGGTGTCTCCCAAAGAAATCCAATCCATGTTGCGATCGGGACTCTCGGTGGCGGACGTCGCATCGCTGACCGGCACCAGTGCGGAAAACATCTCGCGATTCGAGGCACCGATTGCTGCCGAACTCGCGTTCGTCTTGGAACGGGCATTAGGTGTCCCTGTTGTTGCTGACGGAGCCGGTTCGTCGTTTGGTAGCGAAATCGGTGCTCGAATTTCTGCTCAGGGAGGTCGAGTCGTGCGCTGGCAGGCCTACCGGATTAACGATGAATGGGTGGTCGGAGCACGATGCCTGCTCGGTGACGTCGAGGAGGACGCAACGTGGTCATTCGACCCACGGAAGATGACTCTTGTGCCGTCGAACGCTGCCGCCGTGCGAATCTCGAAATCGGAATCCGTCGATGCGGCGCTCTTTCCTCCCCTCCGCGTCGTCACGCCGAAACCCGCCGCGCGATTTGACAGCGGCGAGTTCGAAACACTTCCGCCGCCCGTCGCTGCCGTTCCCACGACAGAAACACCGGCTAGTGCACCGCCCACGACGACGTCGATTTCGATTGAAATGCCCGCCATTTACGTCCCAACGGAACTCACCGAAACAGCTGCACAGGTTGATGATCTGACCCGACGCCGTGGCGAACGAAAAGACGCGATTGCGTCGCATCCGTCAACGGGTTCGATTCCCATCATCACTCCCGACATGTTAGAGATACCCGACGATCCGCCCGTGGCCCCCGAGGATGTTCCCACAACACAGGTGGGTGAGACGGGTAAGAAGCCCCGGCCGGTAGCCGACGTGTTCACGGACCCGACACCGAGCCGCTCGAAACGCCAGCGGGCTGCAATGCCCACCTGGGATGAGATCGTTTTCGGCGCCCGTCCTGACGAGGAATAGTTAGACGAACGCACCGCCGCGAATGACGGGTACCAGGGTTTCCGTCCGGCTCAGTCCACCGTGTTGCCCGACCATTGCCATGGCTTGTTCCGTGGCAATTCCCTCGATGTAATAAACCGATTCACCCCGCGGAGTCACCAACACATCACCGATCCGTTCGCGAGCAAAGTTCTCGACCTCGCCAAACCACCCCGCGGCGATTGCCTCATCTCGGGAGGCGACATGGGATCGGTGTCCTTCCGCGGCGCGCCAGCGTTCCAACGTTCCGGCCCCATCCTCTGAATACAGGTGCAGGAACCGAGGTTCTCCGCCGATCGTCACGCCGTCGAGCAATGTCGACCCCGCGGGCAGTATCAGATGCCTCGACCCGGGGACATCGAGCACACCGTGATCGGCCGTGATGACCAGTCCATCAGTTGGCATGAGTCGACGCTGGATGTCGGCAATGAATCCGTCCAGCTCTTCGAGTCGCCGAATCCACTGATCCGAGGCGGCGCCGGAAGCGTGAGCCGCCATGTCCAGCTCGGCAATGTAAATGTACGCGATCCCCTCGCGATGCGACGCAAAGAAGGCGTCGATCGCGTCGAGCCGATCGCCCCAACTCTTTGCACTCACGTACTGAGCCCCGCGCAAAATCGCGCGAGTCAGTCCCGAGTCGCGATATCGCGGGGACGAAATGATCGCGGCGGGGATGTCGGTGTTTTGTTCCCACAACGTCGGCGCGGGTTGCCAGACCTCGGGATCTAGCGCATCCAATCCCGACAACTGGTTGACAATGTCTCCCGTGGCGGGATTGCGGATGGCGTACCCGAGCATGCCCGTCTGGCCGGGCGAGCGACCCGTCATAAGCGTCGTCAGAGCGGAAGCCGTTGTGGTGGGGAATCCGCTCGGGACATCGGACCGTGAGAGTGAACCGATATTTCGCGCGTGTGCTGACCGCGCAGAGAGGTTGACGGACCCAAGCCCATCCACGAGAACGACGATCGTTCGCCGGGATGGTGGCAACCGCAGCGGGTTTTCCTCAGCTCGAACAGAAGCGAAAGCACTAACCAACACGTCCGCGAGGCAACGGTCGTTGGGGCCAATGACAGGTAAAGTCGTGGACACTGTGAGTCAAACCCCTTCCTCTTCCGAGCGTATCGATGACGTTGACGTTTCCCACGAGATGCAGGGGTCATTCCTCGAGTATGCCTACTCCGTCATCTATTCTCGCGCCCTCCCGGACGCTCGCGACGGTCTCAAGCCCGTTCAGCGCCGCATCATCTACCAAATGGCCGAGATGGGCTTGCGTCCCGAAAAGGGTTACGTCAAGAGCGCTCGTGTTGTCGGTGAGGTCATGGGCAAGCTTCACCCCCACGGCGACAGTGCGATCTATGACGCTCTCGTGCGATTGGCGCAGTCATTCAGTCTTCGAGTTCCGTTCATCGACGGTCACGGCAACTTCGGATCCCTCGACGACGGCCCCGCTGCATCGCGCTACACCGAAGCAAAACTCCGCCCCGAAGCAATCGCCATGACAGAAAGCCTCGACGAAGACGTCGTCGACTTTGTCCCGAACTATGACGGGCAGCTTCTCCAACCAGATGTGTTGCCCGCCGCGTTCCCCAACCTCCTCGTCAACGGCGCTGCAGGGATCGCGGTCGGTATGGCGACAAACATGGCACCGCACAACCTCGTCGAGGTCGTTGCAGCCGCCCGCCACTTAATTGCTCACCCCGATGCGACGCTCGACGACCTGATGGCCTTTATCCCGGGCCCTGATCTCCCCAGCGGTGGAATCATCGTTGGGCTCGAGGGAATCCGGGATGCTTATTCGACGGGCAAGGGCGCGTTCCGAACCCGCGCGCGGTCCACGATCGAACAGGTCTCTGCCCGAAAGACGGGAATCGTCGTGACCGAACTGCCGTATCTGGTCGGCCCGGAGCGCATTATCGAACGCATCAAGGACGGTGTCACGAAAAAGAAGATTACCGGGATCTCCAATGTGGTCGACCTCACTGATCGGAAGAACGGTCTCCGTCTTGTCATCGAAGTGAAAACGGGTTTTTCACCCGAAGCTGTCCTTGACCAGTTGTATCGCCAGACACCCCTCGAAGATGGGTTTTCGATCAATAACGTTGCGCTCGTCGCGGGAAAACCGGAAACGCTTGGTCTCGTGGACATGTTGCGGGTCTATATCGCCCACCGACTTCAGGTTGTGACGCGTCGTTCGCGTTATCGCCTCGAGCGCAAGACGGAGCGCCTCCACCTTGTCGACGGATTGCTGCGCGCCATCGTCGATATCGACGCGGTAATCCGAGTCATTCGTGCCTCGGACGACGCCGCGGCCGCACGAACCGAACTGCAGTCGACGTTCACCCTGTCGGAACTTCAGGCCGATTACATTCTCGAATTGCGCCTTCGCCGACTCACCAAGTTCTCGCGAATTGAACTCGAATCGGAACGCGACGCGCTGGTGACCGACATCTCGGCTCTCACGACCCTGCTGTCGAACGAGGGTTCCCTCCGCACGGTTGTCTCGGACGAGCTCGCTGACGTTGCGAGCAAATATGGAACTCCCCGGCGGACAACACTGCTCGATGGCGAGGACGTGCCCGTCGTTGGCGCAATTGCCAGCCAAGGCCTCGAACTCGAGGACGAACCCTGCAGCGTCATCCTGACCGCGACCGGCAAATTGCTGCGGACCCCTGCAACATCAGAGTTTTCTGCCGTCGCCAAACGGGTGAAGCACGATGTCGTTCGGTCAGTTGTCCGCACGACCACTCGTGGCGATGTCGGTGCGATCACGTCACATGGCCGCTTTATTCGATTTACACCGGTGGCACTCCCCTCATCCGCGGGTGCCATCGCTTACGCGACTGGCTCAAAAGCAACCGACTACGTCGTTGGACTCATTCCCGGTGAAAAAGTCGTCACGATTGTTCCTCTCTCGGACATCCCGTTGGCTCTCGGAACTCGACGCGGAACCGTGAAACGAGTCGATCCGACAACCTTCCCGGCCCGCGCGGATTTCTCCATCATCAACCTCGATGACGGCGACGCCATCGTCGGGGCAGACCTGGCCCCAGATGGGCACGAACTCGTCTTCGTGACACTCGACACTCAATTGCTGCATTTCCCCGCTGCGGGCGTTCGCCCACAGGGAATCGGCGCATCTGGTGTCGCGGGAATCAAACTGGCCGAAAGCGATGTCGTCGTCTCATTTTCGAGTGTCTCCGCCGACTCCGACGCACACGTCGTCACGATCACGTCTGCGGGCGCGACGTTGACCGGTGCCGACCCGGGCCGCGCCAAAGTCACTCCGTTGACGGAATACCCAGGGAAGGGTCGTGCAACGGGCGGAGTGCGCTCCCACGCGCTGCTCAAGGGCGAAGTGGGCCTGATTCTCGCCTTCGTTGGCTCAGATCCGCGAGCCTGCGCGAGCGACGGCACACCGCGCGAACTACCGACCGAACTGGGAAAGCGAGACGGGTCAGGATCGCCGCTGACCGACGTCGTATCGGTTATCGGGACGCGGCTGCGCTAAACGTCAATTCGATCGCGATCAAGAGCACCGTCAATGATGAACTCGCGACGCGGGGCAACCTCGTTGCCCATGAGCAACTCGAACATCAGTGTCGCCTTCTCGGCGTCATCGATACGCACTCGCCGCAGTGTTCGGTGCTCAAGACTCATCGTGGTGTCGGCAAGTTGATCCGCATCCATCTCACCAAGTCCCTTGTAGCGCTGAATGGGTTCCTGCCACGAGCGCTTCGTTTTGCGCAGGGAGTCTAAGGTCGCGTGTAGCTCGGCTTCGGAGTAGGTGTACATCACGTCGTTGGCCTTGGAACCAGGATTGATCGCCACGATGCGGTGAAGAGGCGGAACTGCCGCATAAACACGGCCGGCGTCGACCAAAGGTCGCATGTATTTGAAGAAGAGCGTCAACAACAGAGTCCGAATGTGTGCACCGTCGACATCGGCGTCACTCATGATGATGACCTTGCCGTATCGGGCTTGCGCGAGGTCGAATGTTCGGCCACTTCCCGCGCCAATGACCTGAATAATCGAGGCGCACTCGGTATTCGACAACATGTCCGCCACCGACGCTTTTTGCACATTAAGAATTTTGCCTCGGATAGGTAACAACGCCTGGAATTCCGAGTCCCGTGCCAACTTCGCCGTACCGAGGGCGGAATCACCCTCGACGATGAATAGTTCGCTACGTTCAACCTCGTCGGATCGGCAGTCAACCAGTTTCGCCGGCAGGGTTGAAGACTCGAGCGCGTTCTTTCGACGCTGTGTCTCTTTGTGGGCGCGAGCCGAAATGCGGCTCTTCATTTCGGCAACGATTTTTTCCAGCACGAGCGCGGATTGTGCCTTGTCGTCCCGTTTGGTTGATGCGAACTTTTCTTCCAACGCCGTCGCGACGACCGTCGAAACCACCTGGCGGATTGCCGGAGTTCCCAGGACTTCCTTCGTTTGTCCCTCGAATTGTGGTTCGGCGACTCGGACGGTAAGGACAGTCGTCAGCCCTGTCAGAATGTCGTCTTTGTCAAGTTTGTCCGTTCCCACTTTGAGTCGTCGGGAATTCTTGTCGACCTCGGCCCGGAGGACTTTCACAATCGCCTGTTCGAAACCGGTCACGTGGGTTCCGCCTTTCGGCGTCGCAATAATGTTGACGAACGATTTTTGCACGGTGTCATAGCCGGTGCCCCATCGCAGCGCGATGTCCACGTGGCAGGATCGTTCGACTTCTGTCGACACCATGTGCCCCGCCTCGTCCAAGACGGGTACCGTTTCGCTATAGGTTCCGTTACCGGTCAAGCGCCACACCGACGTCAGTGGTGCGTCTGGAGCGAGGAACTCGGTGAACTCGCCGATTCCGCCAGCGAACGAGAATTCGTGTTGTTCGGGCGCATCAGACCGTTCGTCCGAGACCGATAGCGACAACCCCGGAACCAGAAATGCTGTTTGACGTGCTCGCGACAGTAGCGTGTCAAGTTCGACAATCGATGATGTCCCGAAGATCTCTGGGTCCGGCCACCACCGAACGCGTGTACCGGTGACCCCCTTCGGCGCCTTGCCCACTATGCGCAACTCAGAGTTATCGATGTACGGAGTGAACGAAGACCCCGGTCCGTAGCCCTCAGTGTCATCGAACATCCCCGGCTCGCCACGATGGAACGACATCGCGTAGGTCGATCCGTTGCGGTCGACGAATACGTCGAGGCGTTCACTGAGGGCGTTGACCACCGAAGCGCCGACACCGTGCAAACCACCCGACGCAGTGTACGAGCCGGAGCCGAACTTGCCACCCGCGTGCAATTTTGTGAAGACTACTTCGACACCGGAAAGGCCTGTCCGGGGCTCAATATCGACCGGGATTCCGCGACCCGTGTCGTGGACCTCGACGCTGCTATCGGCGTGAAGCGTGACGCCGATGGATGACCCGTATCCCGCCAGGGCTTCGTCAACGGAGTTATCGATTATTTCCCACAGACAGTGCATGAGACCACGTTCGTCTGTCGAGCCGATGTACATCCCAGGGCGCTTCCGAACCGCCTCGAGTCCTTCAAGGACACTGAGATGACGGGCGGAATATTCGGTAGCCACTGATTTAGCCTTCGCTGACGGGGACGTGTCCTACCCTAGGTGAGCCTTTGGCGGCAGGGCGACAGGCTCTCCGCGGTTGTGAACAAAATTTACGCCCATGGCGAAACGAGGTGTTTTTCGAACGGGAATGTCCGACTCTCGTGATGGAATAGAGACATCGAAAGGACGTACATGACCACGACGCACTCCCCCTCTGAAACCGCCACCGCACACGAGCTCAGCGCGCTCGATCGATGCGATTCGTGCGGAGCACAGGCCTATGTGCGCGTCCGAATTCGCTCTGGCGAACTATTCTTCTGCGGACACCACGCGAGTGAGGTCAAGCCAGCGCTCGCTCCGGCCGCTCTCGAGTGGCTCGACGAGACAGACCGCCTCATCGCAGCCGACGCGAGCTAACTCCCCCTCTCGCGCTCGTTGGCCGCTAAGTCTCGAGTGCTCGATGTTCTAGCCAGTCACTCGCTCAAACTCGGACCACGTTTTCGTGTCCTGGAATTCCCGAAGCCGTGCGTCATAGGCCGCAACCGCAAATTCGCTCAGTGCGAGTTGGGGTTCGCGAGACGGGACGAGTGATGACAACAACCACTCCGTGAGATGGGGGTTCATCAATAGCACCGGGCCGATCAATGAAGTGCCGACAAAATTTTCGCGTCGCACTCCTTCGACGTGTGTTGTCGGGTTCCGGCCGATGCCACGCGTAGTCGTCATGAACCCGGGAGTTTCCGGTGAACTCGAGAGCATGGAAAATTGCGATTTGTAGCCGACAATCGGCTGCGACGTTCCCTCGAACGAGCCCATGACCTTGCCGGTGTAGCGCTCGAACATACTCACCTCGGTTGAGAAGTCGAAAATACCCACACCCGGAATGTCATACTTCATCTCTGCGTTCACGATGCGCGATCCCAGACATTCCATGGCGTTATGGGTAAACAGGAAATGTGTGCCCGTGTGGATGAGTTCATCAATCCTGGATTTGTGGGGAGCGAGTCGAGCGATCGCTCGAATTTGACCGCTTTCCGTGAGCGGTCCGAGATACACCAAATCGACTTTTCCCGAAACAAACGCCGGAGTCTCGTTGAGCCCTGTTCGAACAACACGCGCGTCGGGAAGACACCGTGCGAGGTAATCGATGTTCGCATTGTCACCGTGCAAGTTCGCGATCTCGGGAAACAACATCTCAATCGTCAACGTCACGAGTTTTTCCCCATCAGGCGCTGCCGCAATTTTCGGTGCACCACGTCGCCGGTCGGACCTGCATTGTGATTGCTGTGGAGATTGAACACCACATCGACTTCCCCGAGAGGCACCAGATCCGCCCCGCGTGTTTCCGACTCGACCAACACGATTCTGTTCGAATCAACGCCTGCCAGGGCGAGTCGTAGTGCTTGATCGTGCCGCCGAATTCCACCAACATAAATCGCAGAAATCGATGGGTCTGACAGATATTCGTAGTCTGCGTCGTACGTCCACGCCGTGTTCTCGACCCCGTCGAAGCGGTCGGTTGTTTCGTCGATGGCGAGCAAAACGATCTTGCGGCCGGGCACCGAGACGATGTGCTCAAATGCTCGCGACACCGCAACTCCCACGAGTCCCTTCGTGAGAAGTCGAACGAGACGCACGCCACCCACTGTTTCATCGGCAAAACGACTTGTCGGCGGCGTGAGCGACTCGACGACCAACCCAATTTTCTGTGGTGCAACGTTGAGCACGTCGAGCGTCGCCGCTACGGCCGCCACGTTGTAAACGTTGACGACGCTTTCGTTCGTCAGGCGAATGTCGACCGTCTCGGAATCAATCGTGAGCGACCTCAATCCCGATGAGCGGTCGATCGGCGACACGCGGACGTCCGCCACCCGAGACCTGAAATCACACGCCGGACAACGAACGCGCCCGATGTGGTTGAATCGCCAAAAGATCCAGTCGAGTCGTTCGTCGCACCGCGGGCAGATCGCTGCGTCCACCGCGGAACCGCTCGGTTCGCGCGGTTCATTTCCGGTCGGGTCGACTCCGAAAAAATGCCGTGGGTTCGCATCGCTGCCGAGCGACGCGGTGATGAGATCATCGGAGTTGAGGACGAGAGTTGTTGCCGGCGAAATTGCGGACGACAATATCCATGCGATGTATTCAGGGTGGGCGTTTCGCTTGATGGAGTCGCGGGTCAGATTCGTACACACCACAATGGCGGGGGCTAACTGCGGAAGCACTCGCAACGCGGAACGTTCGTCCATCTCGAGCACCGCCACGTCACTCCGACATCTCCCCCACACCGTGACACCGTTGATGAGAGTTGCGACGATGCCGTCGCGGAGGTTGGAACCGGCCCGGTTCGTGGACACCCGCTTTCCGAGTGTGTGAAGTGCATCGGCAAGAAGGTTTGTGGTCGTGGTTTTTCCATTCGTCCCCGTCACGACAATGACCGTGTCGGGGCGAGCGATGACGCCGAGAAGATTCGGATATACCCACAGCGCAATGCGCCCAGGGACATGTGTCCCCTCGCGACCGAGAAAGCGAAGTATCGTCCCCGCACATTTTCCAAGCCAGAGGGCGGCGAGTGCACGCAACCCGTACCGCGGTCCGTGGCGTCTGCCAGGTGTAGGGACCGTCGGTTCAGTCATTACTCGAGGAACTCGCGAATGGTGACAGACCGAGAGGGGTGACGCAATTTTGTCATCGTCTTCGACTCGATCTGGCGGATGCGCTCGCGTGTGACGCCAAACGTCTCACCGATTTGGTCGAGCGTCTTGGGGATCCCATCACCGAGTCCGTAGCGCATGCGAATCACTCCTGATTCACGCTCGGACAATGAATCGAGAACCGACTCCAATGCGACCAGTAACATGCGATTAGCGACGGCGTCGAGCGGAACAATCGCCTCGGTGTCCTCGATGAGGTCTCCGAATTCGGAGTCGCCGTCTTCACCCAGAGGAGTGTGGAGCGAAATTGGCTCGCGACCATACTTCTGAACCTCGACAACCTTTTCCGGTGTCATGTCCAATTCATTGGCCAATTCCTCGGGGGTCGGTTCACGCCCAAAATCCTGCAGCAACTGACGTTGAACACGAGCCAGTTTGTTGATGACCTCGACCATGTGAACCGGAATTCGAATCGTTCGGGCTTGGTCAGCCATCGCGCGAGTGATTGCCTGACGAATCCACCAGGTTGCATAGGTCGAGAACTTGAATCCCTTCGTGTAATCGAACTTCTCCACCGCGCGAATCAGACCAAGGTTTCCCTCTTGAATGAGGTCGAGAAACTGCATTCCACGGCCCGTGTAGCGCTTCGCGAGCGAGACGACAAGTCGAAGGTTAGCTTCGAGAAGGTGGCGTTTTGCGCGCTCGCCGTCGTCGGCGATGATCCGGTATTCGCGGCCTTCTCGACTTTTCTGCTTGGCTCCGGAGAGCTTCGCCCACTTTTCTTCGGCGAACAGTCCGGCCTCGATCCGAAGGGCGAGTGTGACTTCCTGTTCGGCGTTGAGAAGGGCAACCTTTCCGATTTGCTTCAGATAGTCCTTGACGGGGTCAGCCGTGGCACCCGTAATCATCGTCGACACCGAGGGAATCTCGTCATCACCCGACGAAATGTGGATCGCGTCCGCGGGCAAGGTCGCCGTAAGCACGGTCTTGACGTCTTCAGCTTCGTCGTCCGTGAGCTCAATCACCTCGTCGAGGGCCGGCACACTCATGTCCTCAACCTCGACAATGTTGTCATCACCAACCACGAGGACGACATCGAACTCTTCATCACCGATGAGCTCTGCGTCATCCTCGGGAGCAGCTTTTTTGCGAGACGCGGCGGTGGGCGCCTTCGCCGGTGCTTTCGCGGCTACCGTTTTCGCGGGTGCCTTCGCCGGTGCTTTCGCCGGTGCTTTCGCGGGTGCCTTTGCCGGTGCTTTCGCGGGTGCCTTTGCCGGTGCTTTCGCCGCTATCGTTTTCGCAGCTACCGTTTTCACGGCTACCTTCACCGCAGGCTTCGCAGAAGCTTTCGCCGCGGGGGCTGCAGCAGCATCTTCCTGATTTTTATTTTTGCGATTGAAAAAGTTGAAACGGCGGGGGGCGTCAGCCATGAACAGTTCCTCTTTCGGGCAGTAGAAACCCCCGTGTCAAATCGGCTGGGCCGCTGACTCGGGGTCTTTCAGTTGACAGGTTACCATGGCCGACTAGTCGTATGAATTACCGCGTGTTCGCAAAAAGTTTTCCAGTTCAGTCGCGATACTCTCGGCGCTCGGAAACTGCCCTTCGTCGTCAACAAACGGTGACGGCGTCGGGTTGTCGAGCATGTACTTATCGTGACGGCTTTCCAAATTCGTAATCAGTTTCGCTAGTTCATCGTTGTCCGCCACTTGATCAGCGATTCCCGTGAGGAACTCCCGACCCGTCTCTCTCAACGCATCGGTTTGAAGTGATATTCCCGTACCCGTTGTAATCGCATCAACGACAGCGAGCGTTCCGGCCGGATACTCAGCATCCGCGAGGTAGTGCGGTATCAACAAGACAAAACCGGCAACGGGGTGTTCCAGTTTGGTGAGCATGAACTCAATCAGGTGAACAAACGTGCCGGGCACTTCGGTCGTGGGTTTCCAGACAGAATACTGCTCGATCAGGTCGTCTCGATTTCCGCTCACGGTCATGCCAACCGGTCGCGTGTGTGGAACGGGCATCGGAATAGCGTGAACCCACATCGTCTCTGAGGTCTCAAACTTTTCGATCGCGGTGACGACAGCTTCGGCGGCGGCTTCCCATCGATAATCCGGCTCGTATCCGGTCAGCAGCAGAAACTGCACTCCCAGTTCATCGGTCACCAGCCTCAAAACAAGTTCCGGCGGGCGGTAATCCGTCAGGCGCGTCTGTTCGAACGTGAACGTTGGGCGGCGAGCGCGATAATCGAGCAGCTCGTCGTTATCGAACACCCACACGCGCTCGTGAGTTGTCGAGTCAATGAGGTGACGCGCCGCCGTTGCAACGGATCGGCCAGCGTCGATGAACCCTGTGAGTAAAATCACGAGCGGCAAACCGCGCGGCACATCGATACCCATCTCGCGATACACCAGACGTCCAACGCTCATACCTCCATGCTACGGCGGTATCCAGTGCGGCTCGCCTACGCTGGGGGGCATGACATCCGTTTCACACACTCGTTCACTTGTCCCGGCTGACGTTTTAGTCCTCGTCGCAATCAAAGACGCACACGGCGACTTGACTCACGGCGTTCGCGGGAAGTTGGGACGGTGGCTGACCGACGCAATCGACCGTGTCGGTTTTGACGGTGGAATGGATTCCACGTCTGTATTGCCCGCGCCGCAATGGAGTGACTACCGCACAATCGCGCTCGTCGGATTCGGGTCCGCGCCGGATAGGATTTCCAACCTTCGTTATGCTGCCGCGACGGCAACACGAACGCTCTCTGGACACGTGGTCGTGAACATTGCGACTCGGTCTAGTGCAGAAGCGACGGCAATTGCCGAGGGTGCGCTGTTGGGTTCGCTCAAGACGATGTCGCGCAAGAGCGGGGACGGCCCGGCGGTCATCACTGACCTCACACTGGTCTCGCGTCACGTCCCGCTCCTCGACGACATCCGGCCGGGGGTCGAGGCCGTCGGTGTCGTTCGCGACCTCGTTACCGAGGTTCCCAACATCCTCAGTCCGGACGAGTTGGCAAGGAGAGTTGTCGATCTGTCGAAAGGTACGGAACTTCGAGTCGAGGTTCTCGACGAACATGCTCTCGCTCGCGGCGGATACGGCGGAATTCTGGGAATCGGTGCCGGTTCGTCTCGCCCGCCACGACTCGTCATCGTTCGATACGCGCCGAAGGGAGCGACACGACACATCGCGCTCGTGGGCAAGGGCATCACCTTTGATACCGGCGGATTGTCGATCAAGCCAGCTAACTCGATGGTCGGCATGAAGTACGACATGACAGGTGCCGCGACTGTTTTCGCTGTCACGCGCGCGATCGCTCAACGTAAACTCCCTATTGCCGTGACAGCCTGGTTGTGCATCGCGGAAAACATGCCGTCGGGCACCGCGATTCGACCCAATGACGTCATCACGATTCGAGGTGGAAAGACCGTGGAAGTGACAAACACTGACGCCGAAGGTCGCGTGGTGCTCGCCGATGGGCTCATCGCTGCGAGTGAGGAGAAACCCGACTACATCATTGACGTCGCCACCCTCACCGGCTCTGCACGTGTAGCCCTCGGTCACAGAATCGCTGCACTGATGGGGGACGACGAGGTGACGACGTCGTTGAAGGCCGCGTCGGACGCCGTCGGTGAAGAGTCGTGGTCGATGCCGTTGCCTGACTACCTGTTGCCGATTTTGGCGAGCGATGTCGCGGACATCGCCAACTCTAAAGTCGGGAATACTGCGGGCGGAATGCTCATCGGTGGAATCTTTCTGCGTGAGTTCGTCGGACTCGGCGCCGATGGCAGCCGCATCCCGTGGGCTCATCTCGATATCGCCGGGCCAGCCAATAACGGCAATGCGCCCTACGGTTTCGTCCCCAAGGGTGCAACGGGAACAATGGTGCGAACACTCATCGAATTCGTCCATCGGCTGGCGGACAGCCCCGCGAACACGCGGTAGGCTCAAAGGCGGTTAACACTGGGTTTCTGCATGTCCCGCGTGGCCCGGTTCCATTCGCAATATCAAGGAGTGTTGGTGGCTGACGTAGCAGTAGATCTCGTCGTTCTTGGCGGCGGAAGTGGTGGCTATTCTGCCGCACTCCGCGCAAGTCAATTGGGTATGAGCGTCGCGCTCGTTGAAAAAGACAAGGTTGGCGGCACGTGCTTGCACGTCGGGTGTATCCCGACGAAGGCGCTGCTTCACTCCGCGGAGATCGCGGACAGCGTTCGCGACGCGGCAAAGTTTGGGGTTGACGCAACTCTCACGGGAATCGACGTCGCAGCCGTCTCGACCTATCGTCAGGGAATCATCGATTCCAAGTTCAAAGGCCTCCAAGGGCTCCTTAAAGCTCGAGGCGTCGCCACCTACGATGGACACGGAAAACTCACGTCCCCGAACACCGTTCAGGTCGGTGACACGACCATCACCGGGAAAAACGTTGTCCTCGCAACGGGTTCCTACGCCAAGACACTCCCCGGGCTCGACATCGGCGGTCGCTTCCTGACCTCCGAGCAGGCCATCACGTTGGACTACGTTCCGAAGAGCGCCATCGTGCTCGGTGGCGGGGTCATTGGCGTAGAACTTTCGTCCGTCTGGCGATCGTGGGGAACCGAGGTCACCATTATCGAAGGCCTGCCGCGCCTCGTTCCCAATGAAGACGAATCCGTGTCCAAGCAATTCGAGCGCGCATTCCGTAAGCGCGGAATTGAATTCAAAACCGGCGTGCGTTTCCAGAGCGCGACCCAAGACGCCAACGGCGTTTCGGTCACTCTCGAGGGTGGCGAAACTCTCACCGCGGATGTCTTACTCGTCGCCATCGGCCGCGGGGCACAAACCGCAAACTGTGGATTCGAAGACGTTGGAGTCACAATGGACCGCGGGTACGTCATCACGAACGAACGCTTACTCACCAACATCCCCGGCGTTTATGCCGTTGGCGACATCGTTCCCGGACTTCAACTCGCTCACCGCGGTTACCAGCACGGGATTTTCGTTGCGGAGGACATCGCTGGAATGAACCCGATGGTTGTCTCTGACGCTAATATCCCGAAAATTACCTACTCCGAGCCCGAAATCGCCTCGGTTGGTTTGTCCGAAGCGGCGGCCAAAGAACACTACGGCGACGCAGCAATTGCGATCTACGACTACAACCTCGCCGGCAACGGAAAGAGCCACATTCTCGAAACAGCCGGCTCAATCAAGGTCATTCGAGTCGTCGATGGGCCCGTTGTGGGTGTTCACATGATCGGCGCCCGCGTCGGCGAACTGATCGGTGAAGCACAGTTGATTGTCAACTGGGAAGCGCACCCCGAAGACGTTGCACCGCACCTTCACGCACACCCCACTCAAAACGAAGCACTTGGTGAAGCGTTTCTCGCCCTTGCGGGCAAGCCACTTCACGCGATGTAGGACCAGTCCAAGGAGAACGAATCAACATGAGCACCAACGTCAACCTTCCCGCACTCGGTGAAAGCGTCACCGAGGGAACCGTGACTCGCTGGCTGAAAAAGGTCGGAGACTCGGTGGCCGTCGACGAGCCCATTGTCGAAGTGTCAACCGACAAGGTCGACACCGAGATCCCGTCTCCTGTTGCCGGCGTGCTCGAAGAAATCTATGCCCAGGAAGACGAGACCGTCGAGGTTGGTGCTCCGCTCGCACGCATCGGCGAAGGAAACGCCGCCGCACAGGCCGCACCCGTTGACACCCAGGTCGCACCCGTCGCCGAGATTCCCGCGTCTCCAGAACCCGCGGTCGCTCCGATCGTTCAGGCTCCCGTCACTCCGCAACCCGTGGTTGCACCTCCCGCGATGTCCGAACCGGTCGTTATCACTCCTCCAGTGGTGGCTGCCGATCCCATCACTCCGCAACCTGTTGTCCAGTCCTCACCCGCCGCACTCACGACACCGCGCTTCGGAAGCCCATACGTCAGCCCGCTCGTGCGCAAGCTGGCCCATGATCGCGGAGTCGACCTGGCTGGAGTCGTTGGCACCGGAATCGGGGGTCGTATCCGAAAGGAAGATGTTCTCGCTGCAGAAACTGGCGCAGCACCCGTCGCTCAGACTGCAGTAATTCCGGCGACTGTGCCCGCGCCCGTCGCCGCCCCTGTTTTCCCCGATGACGCCGTCCCCCTCGCAACGTCGGAACTTCGCGGGACTCGAGTGCCGATGTCCCGACTGCGGAAGGTCATCGCCGAACGAGCCGTTCTCTCCATGGTGTCCACCGCACAACTCACAACCGTCATTGAGGTTGATGTCACGACCGTGTCGAACCTGCGCGACGACATCAAAGCCGATTTTCAATCGAAGACGGGCCAGAAACTCACGTTCCTCCCTTTCTTTGTCAAAGCGTCGGTCGAAGCACTCCAGGCCTTCCCGATCATCAACAGCACGGTCCAGGGAGACGACATCGTCTACCCCGGATTCGAGAACATCTCGATCGCGGTGGACACCGAGCGCGGACTTCTCACCCCGGTCGTGAAGAATGCAGGCGGCAAGAGCATCGCGGCGCTGTCCGCTGACATCGCGGACCTCGCGGATCGCACGCGTAACAACAAGCTCACGCCGGACGAGTTGCAGGGCGGTACCTTCACCGTCACCAACACGGGGTCGCGTGGCGCGTTGTTCGACACCCCCGTCGTATTCCTTCCGCAGGCCGCCATTCTCGGACTCGGAGCGGTTGTCAAGCGCCCCGTCGTCATGGGGGGCGACTCGATCGCCATTCGCTCGATGGTCTATCTGGCGCTGTCCTACGATCACCGCATCGTCGACGGCGCAGATGCCGCTCGCTTCCTTGGCGCCATGAAGGCTCGACTCGAAGCAGGCGCGTTCACCGCCACCGACCTCGGTTACTAGGAGAAAAACATGGCAAAAGAACCCGGCCGCTTCCGTCAAATCTTTGATGTCCTGATTCTCGTCATCAAGCGCGATCGTCTCGCGCTCCTGTGGCTCATCCTCGGAACCTTCGGTCCAATTGCCGCTGGAATTGTATTCGCTCTTGTTGCGACCGGCGGAGAACCAATCAGCTTCGTCGTGTCCATCATCTTCGGAGTTCTCGCTGGTGTACTCGGATTTCTCATAGTCCTCGGACAGTTGACGCAGCGTCTCATGTATTCGAACCTGCAGGGGCAGCCGGGCGCGGTTTCTGCGCTGATTAAGAACCAATTGCGGCGCTCGTGGCGCGGCAACGATATGCCGATTCGAATGAACAAGAGCCAGGACATCGTGTATCGAGTTGTGGGCAAACCCGGTGTTGTGATTGTGTCAGAAGGGGTTCGCTCTCGAGTCGCGCCTCTCGTCGAGGATGCCCGCAAGGAAGTTCAGCGCATCGTTCCCGGCGTGCCCGTTCACCTACTGCACGTCGGAGCCGATGGCCTGACTCTGAAAGAATTCTTCCCCGCGCTTTACAAAATCAAGGGTCGTGTCCGCGCCTCCGAAATCGTGGTTGTGACAAATCGCCTCAACTCTATTGCCAAAACGCCCGCGTCGATGATTCCGAAGGGTATCGACCCGACCAAGATGCGCGCTCCACGACCTCGCTAATCCCGATCGACTGTTTGTTACATCCCCGAAACATTCGTGTGACGGCAACGACACACGTTCTCGGTACGGTGGGGTATCTGGATATTCAGATTTACCCGACCAACAGGAGGAAACATGTTTAAGACCCCAGCTGAGGTTCTTGCCTACATCACGAAAGAAGACGTCAAGTTCCTTGACATTCGATTCACCGACCTCCCCGGCATTCAGCAGCACTTCAACATTCCCGCGAGCACCGTTGACGAAGAATTCTTTTCCGTCGGCCAGCTGTTTGACGGTTCCTCTATCACAGGCTTCCAGGGCATCGCCGAGAGCGACCTGCAGTTGATCCCCGATTTCACAACTGCGTATGTCGACCCCTATCGCGTTGAGAAGACGCTCATTCTCATCTTTGACATCTACAACCCGCGCAACGGAGAGATTTATCACCGCGACCCGCGTCAGGTCGCAAAGAAAGCCGAGAAGTATCTCGCGTCGACCGGAATTGCCGACACCGCGTTCTTCGCGCCCGAGGCAGAGTTCTTCATCTTCGACGACGTTCGATACGAGGTTTCGAGCGGATCGTCGTTCTACCACGTTGACTCGGAAGAGGCCGCCTGGAACACCGGTCGGAAGGAAGAGGGCGGAAACCTCGCCAACAAGACGCCCCACAAGGGTGGCTACTTCCCGGTCAGTCCGGTCGACAAGCTCGCCGACCTCCGTGACCAGATCTGCCTCCAGCTCGCCGACGCCGGCCTCGAGGTCGAACGCTCGCACCACGAGGTGGGAACGGCAGGTCAGTGTGAGATCAACTACCGTTTCAACACGATGGTTCAGTCTGCTGATGACCTCCTGAAATTCAAGTACATCGTGAAGAACGAAGCCGAGATCCACGGCAAGGTCGCGACGTTCATGCCCAAACCGCTGTTCAACGACAATGGTTCTGGCATGCACACCCACCAGTCACTGTGGGCCAAGGGCAAGCCGTTGTTTTACGATGAAAAGGGTTACGCGGGGCTGTCGGACATCGCTCGCTGGTACATCGGCGGAATCCTCAAGCACGCTGGGGCAATCCTTGCGTTCACAAACCCCACGATGAACTCTTATCGTCGTCTCGTCAAGGGTTTCGAAGCCCCGGTAAACCTTGTCTACTCGGCCGGCAACCGCTCGGCTGCGATCCGAATCCCCATCACGGGAACGAATCCAAAGGCAAAACGAATCGAGTTCCGAGCTCCCGACGCGTCGAGCAACCCGTACCTCGCGTTCGCCGTGCAGATGATGGCCGGCCTTGACGGAGTCATCAACAAGATTGAGCCCCACGAGCCCGTCGACAAAGACCTCTACGAGCTCCCCGCAGATGAAGCGAAGCTCATCCCCCAGGTCCCTGGCTCGCTCGACGAAGCGCTCATCGCGCTCGAGAACGACCACGAGTTCCTCCTCCAGGGGAACGTCTTCACCAAGGACCTCATCGACGAATGGGTGAGCATGAAGCGCGCGATGGAAGTTATGCCATCGGCACAACGTCCGCACCCCTTTGAGTACGAGACCACGTTCTCCTGCTAGACAACGGTGGAAGACGAGGTGTCACCGTCGGGTGGCGCCTTCGTCGTTAAGCGGGATAAAAGATTCGCTCAAAAACCTGGCGACTCTGGCGCGTGACGCGCAAATAGTCATTTTCCAGCTCTGCTCCCCGACCGGAGGGATACGAGAGAATACGGGCGATTCCCTCAATCTCACGCCGGTCCAGAGGCACGACATCGGACCCCTTGCCCGTGAACAGAGTCGTCGCCGAGCGAATCCGAGAGCTCAATAGCCATGCTTCACGGAGTGCCGCGCCATCGACCTCGCTCACGTATCCGCTCGCAATCTCGACATCCAACGCTTTCAACGTCGACGGGGTGCGAACACCGTCGTTGCGTGGTCCGTGCTGCAACTGCAACAGTTGCACAAGCCATTCGACATCACTGAGTGACCCGCGACCCAATTTTGTGTGACGCGAGACATCCGCGCCGAACGGAAGTCTCTCCGTCTCGACGCGCGCCTTGATTCGGCGAATCTCACGAATTCCCTCGTCCGAAATTTCGGTCGTGTAACGGACGGAATCGGCCAGTTCCTCGAAAGCGGCCAACAGGTCAGGGTCACCCGCGACGGGCGTGGCCCTGATCAACGCTTGCGTTTCCCAGATGTCACTCCACTGTTCGTAGTACGCGCGGTACGCATCCAGAGACCGCACGAGAGGCCCGTTCTTGCCTTCCGGTCGAAGTCCCGCATCGAGATCGAGCGGGAAGCGCAAATCCTCGGTGAGCCTAATGATCGAGTGAACGATTTTCTCGGCACGCTGATGTGCGGTTTCGCCCGCACCACTGTCACGAAACACCCACACCACATCGGTGTCCGACGAGAACCCTAGTTCTTTGCCACCAAAACGCCCCATCCCGATGACAGCGAATTCGACACCGTCGATGCCCCGGCGAGCGAGTCGTGTCGCAGCGTCGATTGTCGCTGTTGAGATGTCCGAGAGGGCGACGCCGATCTGTTCGATGTCCACGAGGTTGAGAACTGCGGCCAAGGCAACGCGCAATAGTTCTCGCCTTCGTGCGAAGCGAACAGCCCTCGCCGCATCATCCACACTGGCGTGTCGCGAGTCAATCGCAACGAACTCGTCCCGCAAGGTTTCGAGTGTTCGCGGCCGCAAGTGTTCGTCGTCGTCAAGCCACGCGACCGCGTCGGGTACTCGCTCAATCAGGATCGCGACGTAGTGCGACAGCGAGAGAACTCGACTGAGTCGCTGTGCGGCGCCGACCGAGTCTCGCAGCATACGCAAATACCACGGCGAGTCCCCGAGCGAGTCACTGATACTCCGAAACGCAGCCAGCCCGCCGTCGGGGTCGGTGCCTTCCGCCATCCAATGCAACAACACCGGCAAGAGGTTCCGTTGGATGCTCGCACTCCGTGAAACCCCGCCGGTCAGTGCGGCAATGTGCCGCAGGGCTCCCGACGGGTCGCGGAAGCCGCTTGCGCGGAGGCGCGCTTCTGCCTGGGCGCTCGACAACGAGATGGTGTCGTCTCCCAGATGTGCAACGGCCGCGAGCAAAGGGCGATAGAACAGTCGCTGGTGCAGCGATCGAACGTCCCTTTTCGTGTCATTCCAACGCGCCAACAGAGAATCACTACTATCAGCAAGTCCGGATGCGCGCGCAACGATCCGAAGTGCCTCGGGGTCGCGTGGCATGAGATGAGTTCGGCGGAGCGCGAGGAGCTGGACGCGGTGTTCCAAGACCCGCAATTCTCGATAGTGGTTCGAGAACGAGTGCGCCTCGGGACGCCCAATGTATCCGCCTTCCGACAAGCGGGTAATCGCCGTCAGAGTATCTCGGACACGAACCGTATCGTCATCTTTACCGTGAACCAATTGCAACAACTGCACGGTGAACTCGACGTCGCGCAAACCGCCCGGTCCCAACTTGATCTGAACATCTCGGAGGTCAGCGGGGATGTTCTCGGTTACTCGTTCGCGCATTTTCTGGACAGACTCAACAAATCCTTCGCGAATTGAGCTAGACCAGACCACGCCCGAAAGCGCCGCAAGATAGGCATCACCGAGCTTCGTGTCACCGGCCATTGGTCTCGCTTTGAGCAAGGCTTGAAACTCCCAGTTTTCCGCCCACCGCTCGTAATAAGCGACGTGCGAATCCAGTGTTCGCACGAGCGCGCCTTTCGCGCCTTCCGGGCGCAAATTGGTGTCCAATTCCCAGAGGGCGGGCTCAAGGCTCGGGCCGTTCACCGTCGCGACGACCGAACGCGCCCATTTAGTCGCCACATCAACGGCGTCGTCGGAGTCAATCCCGTGTGCGTGGCACACAAAGATTACATCGACGTCCGAAATGTAGTTGAGTTCCCGTGCACCGGCTTTCCCCATCCCAACGATGGTGAGTACGGTGTTGTCCCGAATGCTCGCCGGCGCATCGACGGTGGCCTTCGCCAAGTGAAGTGCTGCGTCCAACACCGCTCCCGCGAGGTCGGCGAGCGCGGCGCCGACATTATCGACAACCGCCATCGAATCCTGCTGTGAGAGGTCCCACGACGCGATAGTGAGCAAGTGCTCGCGGTACCGGAACCTGATCTCGTCCACCGACGACGCCCCGGACAGCGCGTCACGATAGTCCGCTTCCGTCGGAAGCGACTCGGGCGGAAACACCCGGTCGAGAGCGGTCGGCCTTCGCACAAGGAACTCGGCGAGACCGTTGCTGGCTCCCAGGACTCGTATCAGTGCGTCTCGATGTTCGGCGACAGCGAGGACCGAATCGAGGAGTTTGCGGGAGGAATCCGCCAAGCGGCCCAACCAGCGAATCGCATTGTCGGCACTCGCGGACACGGCAAACCACTCGGATTCAAAACCGTAATTGTCGAGGAGTTCGCGCGCCCCGGACAGATCCGCAAACCCGACTCGGGCTAAATCGGTGAGGCTCTGCTTTGCGGCCATGCCTACAACTGGCGGAAGTTGGTGTCCAACTCCCACGGAGTCACTTGGTGACCGTAGGCGTTCCACTCCGCTTGCTTGTTTCGGATGAAAAAGTTGAAAACTTGTTCACCGAGGGTCTCGGCGACCAATTCACTTTCCTCCATGAAGTGCAGCGCGCGATGAAGATTTTCCGGCAGCGGTCGGTAGCCGAGGGCACGACGTTCGGTTGCCGTGAGGCTCGCGATGTCTCCCTCCGCTTCGGGGGCGAGTTCGTAACCCTCCTCGATTCCCTTCATGCCAGCCGAGAGAAGGAGCGCGTAAGCGAGGTAGGGGTTTGCCGCCGAGTCCAGGCCGCGATACTCGATTCGAACCGACTGTTCTTTGCCCGGTTTGTACATCGGGACGCGAACGAGGGCCGACGTGTTGTTGTGACCCCACGTGATGAACGGCGGAGCTTCTCCGCCACCCCACAATCGCTTGTAGGAGTTGACGAACTGGTTGGTCACCGCGGTGATCTCGTGAGCGTGGGTGAGAATTCCGGCGATGAACTGGCGCCCAATCGTTGACAATTGATAGGGCTTGCTCGCATCGTAGAACGCGTTCGAGTCGCCCTCAAACAGGGACATGTGGGTGTGCATTCCGCTTCCGGGGTGGTGTGCGAGAGGCTTTGGCATGAACGTCGCGTAAACACCCTGTTCGATCGCGGCTTCTTTCACAACCGTGCGGAACGTCTGGATATTGTCGGCGGTCGTCAACGCGTCGGCATATCGAAGGTCGATTTCGTTCTGGCCCGGCCCCGCTTCGTGGTGTGAAAATTCGACCGAGATTCCGAGGTCCTCCAGGTGACGAACGGCATTGCGGCGGAAATCGTGCGCGGTTCCGCCAGGTACGTTATCGAAATAGCCCGCCTCGTCAACCGGAACCAGGTTCGCCTGATTGTTGTCTTTGAAAAGATAAAACTCGATCTCGGGGTGCGTGTAAAAGGTGAAACCCTTTTCGGCCGCCTTGGCGAGCGCGCGTCGCAGGACGTAACGTGGGTCCGTTGCCGCGGCTTGTCCGTCCGGGGTGGTGATGTCGCAAAACATGCGCGCCGTGGGGTCAACCTGACCGCGCCATGGGAGGACCTGGAAGGTCGTTGGGTCCGGGTGCAACAAGACGTCAGCCTCGTAAACCCGCGTGAGTCCTTCGACCGATGACCCGTCAACCCCGAGTCCCTCGGCGAACGCGCCTTCCACTTCGGCCGGCGCAAGCGCAACATTCTTGAGCGTCCCCGACACGTCGGTAAACCACAGACGAACGAACTTGACACCGCGTTCCTCGATGGTGCGGAGCACAAACTCCTGCTGCTTTTCCATGGGGCTCCTTCGACGCTTTCCCTGCGCTACTAGGCTACTTGTTATGTCGAGGATTCGGTTCGCGCTAGCCCAACTGAACCCCATCGTGGGTGATGTCACGGGTAACTCTCTCGCGATTGTCGCCGCGGTATCGAACTCCTATGCCCGCGGTGCGCGGGTGATTGTCACGCCAGAGATGTCCATCACGGGTTACCCTGTTGACGACCTTGCGTCGAGTATCGATTTCATCCACCGCTCCGAAGCGGGCGTCAACTCACTCGCTACTCGCCTCGCCTCCGACGGTTTTGGCGATGCCGTTGTCATCGTGGGCTACCTCTCTGAAGCGCCACACGCCGAATTCGGCGGTGCTCGAGCCCAGAACTCTCTCGCAGTCCTCCACGACGGCCGGATGGTCGCAACCTACGCCAAGCGTCACCTTCCGAACTACTCCGTTTTCGACGAAGAACGGGTGTTCGTGCCGGGTAACGGAACCCTCGTCCTCGATCTCGGCGGCGTGACGACAGGATTTCTCATTTGCGAAGATCTGTGGCGATCTGATGGGCCCGTCGCCGAACTTGCGGCCATGGATCTGGACGCCGTCGTCATCATCAACGCATCACCGTTCGATACTGGCAAGGATGAGACGCGGTTTCCCCTGTTGGCGACGAGAGCCGCCGAGTTTGGCGCGACGGTCGTTTACGTCAACGCAGTGGGCGGACAGGACGACCTTGTCTTCGACGGTGACAGCTCGGTTCTGGACGCTTCGGGCGCGACCCTGTTACGGGCAACGCGATTCCAGCCAACGCTCGAACTGATTGACATCCATGGCACAGGAGCGTCATCCAACGGAATTCCACTCGCCGAACCGACCGATGAAGTCATCCCCTTCATTGGGGGCGACCTACCCGATCTCGACGCCATCTGGCAAGCCCTGGTTCTCGGGGTGCGTGATTACGTCACGAAGAACGGTTTCCCCTCAGTTGCCCTTGGGCTGAGCGGCGGAATCGATAGTGCCGTGTGTGCCGTCATCGCCGCCGACGCAATCGGCGCGAGTCGCGTCTACGGCGTTTCCATGCCGAGCAAGTATTCGAGCGAAGGGTCCAAGGATGATGCTCGTACGTTGGCCGAAGCCATCGGATGTCACTATGACGTTCAGCCCATTGCCGAACTCGTTAAGCCGTTCGAAACTCAGTTGGGTTTGACGGGTATCGCGGCCGAGAACATTCAAGCTCGTGCCCGCGGGATGATTCTCATGGCGCTGAGCAACCAACACGGCCATCTCGTCCTATCGACGGGCAACAAATCCGAAGTGGCGGTTGGTTACTCCACCATCTATGGTGACTCCGTCGGCGGTTTTGCGCCCATCAAAGACGTCTTCAAGACCCTCGTGTGGGACCTCGCCCGTTGGCGAAACGCGGCGGCAGAGTCGCGCGGTGAGAGCGCGCCCATTCCCGTGAATTCCATCACGAAAGCGCCAAGTGCAGAACTTCGCCCTGACCAAACCGATCAGGATTCCTTGCCACCCTACGACGTGCTCGATGCAATACTCGAACATCTCGTCAGCCGCCGCCACTCGATCGATGCTGTCATCGCGGCCGGATTTGATCGCGCGATGGTGGAGCGCATTGCCGCACTCATCGCGGGGAGCGAATGGAAGCGTCGACAGGGCGCTATTGGTCCCCGGATTTCCCAAATGGCATTCGGGCGCGAACGCCGCCTCCCCATCACGGTGCGACACACGCCCGGCTTAGGCTGAACGACTCGTTCCGAGGTCACCGTTTAACCACGCGATTACTAGTCGTCGACACCGTCCTCTTCGTCTCGCCACGCCTGGGCACGTTCGGCGGCAATCTGAGGTGCGCGCTCGGCGTCATGACGGGTCTCGAACGGCCCGTCACGGTCGATGCTGAGCGACAACGGGCCCTCTTCGACTTCGCCCGTCCGATGGTTGTACCACCACGCCATAGACCCTCCCTCAGTAGAATGCCATTATCGCCCCAACTGGGCCCACCCGTACCCGGAGACCACCATGACACAGACAATTGGCATCGACATCGGTGGGACAGGTATCAAAGCAGCAATTGTTGATGTCGTTTCCGGCGAACTCATCGGTGAAAAAATCAAAATCGGAACTCCGGCCGGGGCAATCCCCGGTGACGTCGCACGGGTCTGCCGTGAATTGGTGGAACAACTTGATCCGCACGGTTCGTTGTCTGTTGGGGTCTGTTTCCCCGCCGTTATCATCGATGAGGTTGCATTCTCTGCATCGAATGTCGATGAGTCGTGGATTGGACTCAATGTCGGCGATTTGCTCGAGGCAACGCTCGATCGACGAGTTCACGTCGTCAACGACGCCGACGCCGCAGGGTTCGCGGAATACAGGTTCGGCGCAGCCAGGGGCGTTCAAGGACTTGTCCTCGTGACGACGTTGGGAACCGGAATCGGCTCGGCACTGATTTACAACGGCGTTCTTGTGCCGAATTCTGAGCTCGGCCACATGACCCTGCCGGGTCGCCGCAACCGAACAGCCGAGCAACTCGCGGCAAATGTCGTTCGCGTGCGCAAACGCCTGTCGTGGAAACGCTGGGCTGAGCACCTGCAGGTCTTCTACGGCACGCTCGAAAAACTGTTCTCCCCGACACTATTCGTCGTTGGGGGCGGGGTGTCCAAGGAGTATAAGAATTTCTTTCCACTCTTGACACTTCGAACCCCGATCGTCCCCGCGCAACACTTCAACGACGCCGGAATTTTAGGCGCCGCAGCGCTCGCTCCGTTCGAAGAATGAGACGAGGGGCCGGCCGATACGCCGGGTTCTGTCGTGGACGGTCATCTATCTCGACGCCGCGTTACCGCGGAGTTCTAGCAACCTACCCGATGCCTCGGCGAGCAGCGTCAATGGCATCTGTCTGGTCTTGCTCCGGACGAGGTTTACCTAGCGAAGCCGGTCACCCGGCCTCCTGGTGGTCTCTTACACCACCGTTTCACCCTTACCCTTGCGGGCGGTCTATTCTCTGTGGCACTGTCTCGCGGGTTTCCCCGGGTGGGTGTTACCCACCATCCTGCTCTGTGGAGCCCGGACGTTCCTCGGCACCTTTCGGTGACGCGACCGCCTAGCCGACCCTCTCGTTACTCCATGGTAGCGACTAGCCGAAGGAGTCGCGACGGTCCATCGACTCATTCGCGACGGAATCCGCTCGAGAATTGAATTCGCGCGCGATCCATTCGAACGTCACATCAGCCCCAGCGATGACCGCGTGCGCCTCGCGCGCAAGTTCGCGCATGTCGGGGTGTTTGATTTTCCAGCGGCCCGACATTTGCTCAACCACCAGTTTGGAATCCATCCGGACATGGATGGATGCGGAGGCGTCAAGTTCTCGAGCTTTACGGAGACCGCCAACCAGCCCCGAGTATTCCGCGACGTTATTGGTGGCGATTCCCACGAAAACGCCGACCTCTGCGATAATTTCCCCCGTCTCGGCGTTGATGACTACCGCACCACCGGCCGCGACACCAGGATTCCCACGCGAACCGCCGTCGGCCTCGACAATGAAGCGCGTCACAGACCCGATTCCGCCGTCCGAATCAGAATGGCGTTACTGTCGGGGCACATCAACACGTCGTCGGCGTCAGCCGCTCTCACATCCTGTATTTGACCGGGCGTCAGCGTGACTCCGCTCGCCGAGGTTATTCCCGCACGCAAGTGGGACGCGCCGACGCCATATCGTTCTCGTTGGCGCTCGTAGAGTTCAATTAGTTCGACGGGCAGAGAGGCAACGATCTCGGCACGGGCGCTAACGATATCGGCGCGGCGTCGGTTCGACGCCTCAACGTCAGAACGCAGTGCATCGTGAGCGGCGGCCCGCGCGTCGTGGAACGAGTCACGCGAAATCTTGATGGCGTTCCATGTGCCGGCGACTTCATCCCGCTCTGTCAGCGCTTCCACTTCTTGTTCCTCGAGCATCTCAATCCGACGTTCCAACGACGCAATCTCGTGTTCGAGTGCCGTCAATTCTTTCGAGTCGGTCGACCCCTTCTCGCGCTCGCGATCCTGCGTGATTCGAGTCTTCGCGAACTGTATGTCGGATTCGAGGTGTTCGCATCGGCGTTCGATGTCGTCGTAGCGGTCCGCCCACCCTTCCGCCTCGCGGACAAGGCGCTGATACTCTGCGTCGGTGTCTAGCGCGACCGACGCAGCGTGTGCATCGGACACTGTCCGACTGATGACAATGTCTTCGGTGTCTAACGCAAGGACCTCCAACAGCCTGGTTTGGGCCTCTGCGGATGCGCGCATAATCGTCACTGTGTCACCGCAAATGACCAGGGATCCGTGTTGATGTCAGAGACCGCTACCGCAATGTCCGGGCGGGCCGATCTGAATTCAGACGCAGCGGTCTCGAGCCACATCCATTCAGCGGCCCAGTGAGAAATGTCAATCAGTGCAGTGTCATTACCGAGTCTCGCTTGTTCGCGGAATTCAGAGGCAGGATGATGGCGCAGATCGCTCGTCACGTACACGTCCGTCGCCGCGACATTCTCGTGGGCGAGGAGTGCGTCGCCCGCGCCGGCGCACAACGACACCGAACGGATCTGGCGCGCAAACTCTCCGGACACTCGAACGCCCCCAGCAGTCGCGGGAAGTTTCGAAGCGATGTGGCGCGCAAATTCACCCAGGGATTGGTCCACGACATGCCCGATGACACCCAGTCCACCGCCAGGATTATTCGGGACAATCGGTCGCTCGACGACGATACCCAGCGCCTGTGCCAACGACGCGCTCGTGCCCGTGGGAACTCGGTCTGCGTTCGTGTGGACACCGATCGCAGCACATCCGCCGCGGATAAGCCGTGCGATCAGTTCACCCTTGTAGCGGTCTTCGGCAACGGTCGACAATCCCCGGAGCAGCAACGGGTGATGCGCGATGAGCGCGTCAAACCCGCCGTCGATGGCTTCGGAAACAGTGGCGTCGGTGATGTCCACCGCGAACAACACGGATGACACTGGGTGGTTCGAAGCGCCCAAGATAACGCCGGAATTGTCCCACTCCTCTTGACCAGCAAAGGGCCACAACTCATCAATCGTTGCGGTGACGTCCCGCAGTATCGTCGTCACGGCAGGCCTACGCGTTGCGATTCGGGCGGACTGCGCTGGGCGCCGAGACGATTAGTGACAGTACGAATGAGGACACGAGCACTGCCGTTGGGACGACGATCGAGACGGTACCCGATAGTCCCAGTGTGGTAGCGAACGGCGCAATAAAACTGTCGTAGGTGTTTGCAAGGCCTGGCACTGACCACGACGTCAAGGCAAGTCCGACCACCATTACAAGAGTTGAGAGAACAGTGTTGATGACGCGTGCGACCCCGCCGAGTTCACGACGCGATGCGATCGAGGCACCAGCCATGAGACCAACAATCACCATGAGCGGGATCGACACGAACGGAATTCCGGGGAGCACTGTGGTGATGTCACCAGCAATTCCCGTCAGGTCTAGTCCGAGAAGGACAAGCGGCACGGCGATGATGATCACGCGAATCAACACGGCGCTAGCCTCGCGGTCCTCGCGAACGGTCACCATCATCAGTGATCGCCCGATGAGCGCGGCGAGCAGAATCAGGGGAACAGCGAAGGCAATCATTCCTGAAATGAAGGCTAACTCAGCGCTGGCTGCGACAACGTGAAGCGCCGGGTTGGACCCGATAAACACAGTGCCCAACGCGTCGGGGCTCATCCCGGCGATGAGAACCCAAGCAGCGAACCCGAGACCGGCAGCAAGACCTATGTACAACCAGACCCCGACCACAGCGGTTTCGTCGCGGCGGACAGCAGTGGCCGCTCCCGACTCGACACCTGCGAACAGGATGACACTAACCGGAATGATTCCCGTGGCAAGAACAATGTTTTCGGGCGTAAACATCTCGCCGGTGTTGATGGTGGCGATAACCGACAGCCCCGTCAGGATGACGACGGCTGGCCCGACGAGCGTGAATCCTGCCAAGGCCAAAATCAATGCACGATAAGCCCGACGCGACAGTGACGCGATGAAGAAGCCCACAAATACGAGTAGTGCAACGACGATCACCGAGGCGTGCGCGTTCGGGGCGAATTGGACAAGGGTCGAGGTCACGCCGGGAATCGAACTAAGTTGAAGACCGACCCCCTGTAGCGTGGCTAGAAGGACGGTCAGCAGACCGACGAGTGCCACGAGTGATCCGATTGTCCAGAGAAGTGTTCCCCCGACCACGCCAGCGACGCGTTGAATCGCAGCCCTCGTCGATAGCGCATAGCGAATCGACGTGGACCGTGCGAGAACAACCAGCGGAAGGGCCGCGAGAAGAGCGACAATCGCAGCAAATGCGCCGGATGAGCTCAGCATCGATTCGATATTGACGGGGACGGGCGCCCCGAAGCCAGTGAACACGGCCGACGTCACCGGAATCAAGATGCCCACCATTGTCGCCACGAGAATCACGGCATTCCAGCCGCGGTAACGACCATTGACGAATGTTTCCTGAGGAAGATCACGGGCAGGCACGGCAGGCGGCGCTGCTTCCAGAAGTGTGGCGAGGGTCGACGGCGACCCAGTTATGGACTGAGTCTCGGTGGCCGCTGGCGCTACGTTCACGGCCGTCGTCAATGATTCCGACACGGGCTCATAACCCAGACTCAACGAGGCAATCTTCGGATCAACGTCATCAAAAACCTGTTTCAGTT
>JBEENB010000015.1:0-35826 GCA_041192365.1 Actinomycetota bacterium
TCCCGGTTGCCCACACGAAGGTCACTGTCAAAATCGGGAGCCACAAGTTCAAGGTGACAAGCGACCGCGGCGGAGTGATCGATGCAAGCGTGCCCGTGAAGCTGCCCGTCGGACTCCACACGGTATTGATGCGTGTCACCAAGGGCAACGGCTGGGCCGCCAGTGACGTGACCGTCGTCAAAGACACGACACCCATTGGCATTGTGTGTGATGTTGATGACACGGTCATGGTCACGGCACTCCCCCGCCTGCTGTTGGCGGCCTGGAATACATTCGTCCTTGACGAGCACGCCCGCCGCCCCGTGCCAGGAATGGCCGTATTTCTGAATAAATTGGGCGCCTTTTATTCGGGCGCACCCGTCATGTACCTGTCCACCGGTCCGTGGAACGTCGCACCGACGCTCGAGCGTTTCCTCTCACGTCACATGTACCCGCGCGGTCCTCTTTTGCTGACCGATTGGGGGGCCACTCCCGATCGCATCTTCCGCAGTGGGCGTGACCACAAAGTCAAAAGTCTGGATCGTCTTGTCGCCGAGTTCCCGAACATCAAATGGATTCTCATTGGTGATGACGGCCAGCACGACGAGACGACCTATGGCGATTTCGCCCGTCGACACCCCGACCACGTGCTTGGTGTCGGGATTCGACGACTCTCTCGTCCAGAGGCAGTCCTCGCGGGTGCGCCGACGATTCACCCCGACCCTGTCCCCGGGCTCCCGTGGGTTTACGGTCACGACGGCGCGGAACTCGCAGAAAATTTCTTTGATGCCGGGCTACTCGGTGGAACCCTGCGCCACCGCTAACGCGCTGGAACTCCCGCGAGCATCTCGCGGACAAGAGGCATAACTCTGGTGCCGTACAACTCGATCGATGACATGAGCTGCGAGTGCGGCATGGGTCCGTTCGAATACTTGAGGTCGAACTGCTGGGCGCCGACAGAGGAAAGCGCATGCGCGATTTTCTTTGCGACCGTCTCGGGAGACCCGGCGTAAACCGAGCCGTGGGTGACCTCGCCCATGAAGTGTTCTTTCGTGATGGGTCCCCAGCCGCGTTCGCGGCCGATCCGACCAAACGACGCAACGTAGTGCGGCCACAATTCTGCGGCTGCTTGCTCGTCGGTTTCTGCGATGTGCCCCGGTGAGTGGATTGCGATGGGCAAGTCGTCCCGACCGAACGACTGCAATTGGTCACGGTAAAGCTTGGAGAACGGGGCGAATCGCGCCGGGTTGCCTCCGATGATGGCGAGCGCGAGCGGGATTCCCAAACGTGCGGCACGCACGACGGACTCTGGGCTACCGCCGACCCCGACGCGCAATCCGATTCGGCCCTTTTCCGTCTTGGGATAGACCTCTTGGTTCGCGAGCGATGCGCGGGTCGTCCCCGACCAGGTCACCGGCTTTTCGTCGAGAAGTTGCACAAGCAGTTCGAGTTTCTCTTCGAACAGTGCGTGGTAGTCGTTGAGGTTGAACCCGAACAGTGGGAATGATTCCGTGAACGAACCTCGCCCCGCGGTGATCTCGGCGCGCCCGTTCGACAGTGCGTCGATGATGGCGAAGCGCTGGTAAACCCTGACCGGGTCCTCGCTCGACAGGACGGTGACACCCGTCCCGAGAATGATTGACGACGTGCGCGTTGCGATTCCCGCGAGCACCGTGTCCGGGGCACTCACTGCGAAGTCGTCGCGGTGGTGTTCGCCGATGTGGATCGCGTGAATCCCCAAAGCATCGGCAAAGACGGCTTGTTCGACGAGGTTCCGCAGGACCTGTCCCGCGGTTTCGGGGGTTCCGTCGTCCTTATGCGTCATGTCGCCAAACGTGTCGAGCCCGAATGTGATGTCGTCGATGTTTATCGTCATACCTGTTCCCAGTTGTGTCGGCGTGAAGTTATTCCCTAGGGCTGCAGTCGGGTCACATTCCAGACGTCACCGACACGTTCGTAAGCGATGCGGTCGTGCATGCGGTTCGAACGACCCTTCCAGAATTCCATGCGAATGGGAACAATTCGATAGCCACCCCAGTGTTCTGGTCGCGGCACGACATCGTCGTTCGCGAATCGCTGGTCTGTGTCCTGGTACTGCCGGTCGAGCGCATCACGCGACTCGATGGGACGGGATTGTTCACTCGCCCACGCGGCGAGCTGAGAACCGCGCGGTCGTGAATCGAAATAATCATCCGATTCCGCCACCGAGACGCGTTCGGCGTGCCCTTCGATAATGACCTGACGGTACATCGAATACCAGCCGAAGACGGCGGTGACATCCGACCCACCGCCGATTGCGTCGCCCTTTCGCGACAAATAGTTGGTCGCGAACAATAAACCAGAGTCGAGCCCTTTGAGCAGCACTGTTCGAGCGGACGGTCGCCCCCCGGAATCGATTGTTCCGAGCACGAACGCGTTGGGTTCGTAGATCTCGGCCTGTTCGGCGTCGACAAGCCACGTCGCGAGTTGGGCGAGCGGGTCGTCAACCATGTCGGTTTCACGTAATGAGGCCTGGCCGTAGTCTTCGTGACGCGAGAAGGAATCCATACCCTTATCTTTCCATCACCGCGACTAGACGCGAAGTCGACGCGAGATCTCGACGGCGGTCGCGTGCGCCTCGCGGGCGAGTCGTTCGACGCCGACGGTTCCTTCGGGGAACGTCAACGCGATTGCCGCGAGTGGCCAACCGACGCGATCGAGAACAGGGACGGCCACCGATTCAAAACCGGCGGTGATTTCACCGTGCTCGGTCGCGAAGCCGCGTTCGCGTGCCAATCGCAACACTTCGCGAAGTTCACGCCGGGTCAGTGCGGCGTCTCCTCGCCTGGTCAACGATTCATCGTTCGGGTATAGCGCGAGCACCTGTTCGCGTGACATTGCCGCGAGCATCGACCGACCGCTCGCCGTGAGGTGCGCGGGAAGTCGGACGCCAACGTCGGTAATCAACGAGGGGCGGTCGGGGGCGCGTCCCTCGACGACGTACACAACGTCACGACCGTGCAAGACCGCGAGGTGCGCGTTCTCTCCGACGGAGTCGGCCAGCCGGGTGATCAGGTTGCGACCGACCAGCGCGAGTGGCTGTTGCCGCAAATAGCCTGTCCCGAGGTCGTGCGTCGCAACTCCGAGCGCCCAGCGCCGATCGCCGTTGACGACATACCCGTGATCGAGAAGCGTGGTGAGCAGGTGGTACGTCGTCGACCTCGGTAATTCGAGTGCGGTCGCGACGGTCGCGGCAGGGACGCTCCCGCGCTGACGAGCGAGAAAGCTGAGGATGCGCAGCGCGCCATCCGCCGCAGGCACTTGAACTTTGTCTGGCATACCAGACAGAATAGCGCCTCGAACCGATGACAGCGGGGCTCTCGGGGTGTGTAATCGAGACATGGTCGTCATCATGGGAACCGGTCCGCTCACCGACAACGAGCTCATTCGCGTTGCGCGCCACAGCGACACCGTCGAACTCGATGTCGCTGCCGTCGACGCCGTTGCCGCAACCCGCACCGCAATCGAAGCGCTGGCGAACGACCCGGACCCGCACTACGGAATTTCGACCGGGTTCGGCGCACTCGCCACCACGTTTATCCCGGCGGACCAGCGGGCGCAACTGCAGCGTTCGCTCATTCGTTCGCACGCCGCCGGTACCGGACCTGAAATCGAAACCGAAGTCGTCCGCGGGTTGATGGCGCAACGACTGTCGACGCTCATGACCGGCCGAACCGGAGTTCGCTCGGTCGTGGTCGAAGCGTACGCCGCCGTGCTCAACGCCGGGCTCACTCCGATCGTTTACGAATACGGGTCGCTCGGATGTTCTGGTGACCTTGCTCCGCTCGCTCACTGCGCGCTTGTTCTCATGGGCGAAGGGCGCGTTCGAAATCGCGCCGGTGACGCCCTCGATTCCGCCGACGCACTCGCGGCCGCCGGAATCACCCCCGTCGAACTTCGAGAGAAAGAAGGCCTCGCCCTGATCAACGGGACCGACGGCATGACCGCGATGCTCGTCTTGGCGATCGAAGACATTCGTCACCTGCTGCGTGTTGCCGACATCGCACTGTCGATCTCGGTCGAGGGGCTGCTCGCGACCGACAAGGTATTCGCCGATGACCTGATGACACTGCGCCCGCACCCGGGTCAACGAGCGGCGGCCAGCAACATCCGTGCGCTGCTTGACGGAAGCCCGCTTGTCGCCAGCCACGCTGGACCCGAGGACACCCGCGTTCAAGACGCTTATTCGATTCGATGCGCCCCACAGGTTCACGGCGCGGCTCGCGACACGGTTGATCACGCCGAGCGCGTCGCCAATCAGGAATTGGCGTCTGCGATTGACAATCCCGTCGTCACACTCGACTATCGTGTCGAATCGAACGGAAACTTCCACGGTGCACCCGTCGGATACGTCCTCGATTTCCTCGCCATCGCCATCGCCGACGTTGCGTCGATGAGCGAACGTCGAACGGACCGCTTCCTCGACAAAACGCGAAGCCATGGGCTTCCCCCGTTCCTCGCGCACGAAGCCGGCGTTGACAGCGGGTTAATGATTGCCCAGTACACCGCTGCCGGAATCGTTAGTGAAATGAAGCGGTTGGCTGTGCCCGCGTCGGTCGACTCGATTCCGTCATCCGCGATGCAAGAAGATCACGTGTCGATGGGCTGGGCGGCGGGCCGAAAGCTGCGTCGCGCCATTGACGGACTTTCCCGCGTTCTCGCGATCGAACTGTTGACCGCGGCACGCGGTGCGGCGTTGCGTGGCGTCCCAGCCTCCGCTGCGACCGGACCCGTCATCGACCTCGTCAACACGGCATCCGGAGGCCCTGGCCCCGACCGATTCCTCTCTCCTGAAATTGATGCCGTCGTCGAACTTGTCCAATCGGGACAGATTCTTGCGACGGCGGAAAAAACCACCGGCACACTCGACTAAAGGACCCACAGATGCCCATCATCCCCGTAGGCGGTTCGGTTCCTGGACACGAACCGCGCACCGTTCGAGCCTCCCGTGGCAGCACCGTAACGACCAAGCACTGGTCGACCGAGGCCGCCAAGCGCATGCTCATGAACAATCTCGACCCCGACGTCGCCGAGCGACCAGACGACTTGGTCGTCTATGGCGGAACGGGTCGCGCCGCGCGCAACTGGCAAGCGTTCGATGCCATCGTGCACGCCCTAGACACGCTCGAAGCCAACGAGACACTCCTGGTGCAGTCGGGAAAGCCCGTTGGAATTTTCACGACTCACGAGTGGGCACCGCGCGTTCTCATCGCGAATTCAAACCTGGTGGGCGATTGGGCCAACTGGCCCGAATTCCGCAAGCTCGAGGCCGAGGGGCTCACGATGTACGGCCAGATGACGGCCGGGTCGTGGATCTACATCGGCACGCAGGGAATCCTGCAGGGAACGTATGAGACGTTCGGAGCGGTCGCTCGCGAGAAGTTCAACGGCACGCTCGCCGGAACCCTGACCTTGACCGGCGGATGCGGTGGAATGGGTGGCGCACAGCCGCTCGCCGTGACGATGAACGACGGCGTTGTTCTTATTGTCGATGTCGATTCCGAACGTCTGCAGCGCCGGGTAGACCACGGTTATCTTGACGAAATGACGGAAGACATTGATGTCGCCATCGAGCGCGCGCTGGACGCCAAGAGCAAGCGCATCCCGCGCTCTGTTGGGCTCGTCGGCAATGCGGCAACCATCTTCCCCGAGATGCTCGAGCGCGGCGTCGCTATCGATATTGTGACCGACCAGACGAGCGCGCACGACCCGTTGTCCTACCTTCCAGAGGGCGAGACCGTCGCAGACTGGCTCGGTGACGCGGCGAAGGACCCGGAGGGCTTCACCGACCGTTCCCGTGCCGCCATGGCCAAGCAGGTCAAGGCGATGGTCGAATTCCAGGACAAGGGTGCGGTCGTATTCGATTACGGCAACTCGATTCGCCGCGAGGCGGAACTGGGAGGCTACGACCGTGCATTCGACTTCCCCGGTTTCGTGCCCGCCTACATCCGCCCACTTTTCGCCGAGGGCAAAGGTCCGTTCCGGTGGGTTGCGCTTTCCGGCGACCCGGCCGACATCGCGGCGACCGACAAAGCGATTCTCGATCTATTCCCCGCCGACGAGCACTTGAAGCGTTGGATCACAAAAGCCAGTGAGAAAGTGCACTTCGAGGGTCTCCCCGCGCGTATCTGCTGGCTCGGATACAAGGAACGCCACCTCGCTGGACTTCGGTTCAACGAAATGGTCAAGAACGGCGAAGTCAGCGCACCCATCGTCATCGGACGCGACCACCTCGATTCCGGTTCTGTTGCGTCGCCCTATCGTGAAACCGAAGCGATGCTCGACGGTAGTGATGCGATTGCTGACTGGCCGCTATTGAACGCTCTGCTCAACACCGCGAGCGGCGCGACCTGGGTTTCCCTCCACCACGGCGGTGGTGTCGGTATCGGACGCTCGATTCACAGCGGCCAGGTGCTCGTCGTTGACGGCACCGACCTCGCCGCCGAAAAGGTGTCGCGGGTGTTGGTTAACGATCCGGGATCCGGAGTCATGCGTCACGTTGATGCGGGGTACGAACGAGCCGCTGAGGTAGCACGCGAGCGCGGCCTTCGCGTTCCGATGTGGGAGATTTGAGTAACCTGACGTCATGACCACTCTGCTTCGCAACATCGGCGAACTCGTCACGAACGACCCGGCGTGGGGCGACCGCTACGGAATCTTAAACGAGGCGGCCATCGAGTGGGCGGACGGGATTGTCACGTGGGTCGGATTCGATTCCGACGCCCAGTCGCGCGTGAGCAACACGACCGACCTCCTCGATGCTGAAAGCAGAGCGGTGGTCCCCGGCTTCGTTGATTCCCACACTCACCTCGCATTCGCGGGCGAACGCTCGCTGGAGTTTGCGGCTCGAATGGCTGGCGAGTCTTACAGCGCGGGTGGAATCACCACCACCGTTGCGGCAACTCGCGCCGCGACCGACGACGAATTGCGTGAACTCATTCGGGGACGCATCGCCGAGATGCGCGCGCAGGGAACGACGACCGTCGAGATCAAGACCGGATACGGACTCTCCGTCGAACACGAGGTTCGGCTTGCACGGATCGCCCGCGAGTTCACTGACCACGTGACGTTCCTCGGAGCACACGTCGTCCCCGCGGAATATCTCGGACGACCCGACGACTATGTCGTTCTCGTCTGCGGTGACATGCTCGATGCCGTCCACCCTTTTGTCACCGCAATCGATGTCTTTTGTGAGGACGGCGCCTTCACCGTTGAGCAGTCACGGCGAATCCTCAACGCGGGTGCAGCGCGCGGATTGCGAACACACATTCACGCGGCTCAACTCGGGTCGTCCACATCCGTCCAGATGGCGATTGAATCCGGAGTCGCGAGCATTGACCACGGAACATTCGTGACCGACGAGGACATCAAGGCTCTCTCCGAGTCGGACTCCGTCCTGACACTGTTGCCTGGGTCTGATTTCTCGACGCGCCAGCCCTATCCCGACGCTCGCCGATTTCTTGATGCGGGAGTCACCGTAGCGTTGGCAACCAACTGCAATCCCGGTTCGTCGTACACGTCGTCGATGGCGTTCTGCATCGCAATTGCGGTTCGCGAGATGGGCATGACCCCCTCAGAAGCGCTGTGGTCGGCCACCGTGGGCGGTGCGCAATCGCTGGGCATCACAACTGTGGGGAACCTTGCGGTGGGGTCGCTCGCACACGTCGTCGAACTCGACGCTCCGAACCACATCAACCTCGCGTATCGTCCGGGCGTCAACCTCGTCCGACGCGTCTGGAGTTAGCGCTCGGCGAGTCCCGCAAGAGCTTCGAGGACACAGAGCGCGGTGAGTCGAACCGTGCGCCCGTCCGCGGTGTCCGCGCCGGCATCAACCTCGGCAAGATCAAGTGTCGAGACACGGTCGTCACGGGCGAAGCCTCGGGCAAATTGGCGCATCTCGTAGGCGCTGAGTCCTCCGGGAATAGACGCTGGGCAGGCCGGCGCCACAGAGCGGTCACAAGCGTCAATGTCGAGATCGACGTGAATAGGTCCACCGTCGGCACCGGCGATGGCCAGGGCTTCGTGCACCACCGCATCGACACCACGACGTGCAACATCGTCGCGAGTGATTATCGTCACACCCCAATCGCGCACGCGACGGAGGTAGTCGGTCGAGTTGGCAAAATCCGCGATCGCGATCTGCACCACGCGGGCGGGGTCGACCCCGAAATCTTCGATAAGTCGGCGGACGGGCGAGCCGTTGCTCACACCGTCGCGAACGTCAAGATGAGCATCGACCGTGATGAGCCCAGCGGTGGCAATCTGATTGCCCCACGCGGCAACCGCCACGGGTACCGTGAGCGCGTTGTCGCCACCGATAGCGACGAGGAGTCGTGTTCGGGTAACCGCCTCGGAAATCACCCGAATCGCACCCGCTTCATCACCGTCAGGGTCAAGGACGTCGCCAAAATCATGTCGCACGAGCGTCGCCGCTGTCAGGATGTCATCGCCTAAATGAAACGCCTCGGAATAGCGCGGAAGAACTGAGCGGACCGCGGCTGGTGTCAGGTTGGTCGAACCAGGGGTGATGGACGTCGAAAACGTCGGCACACCGATGATTCCAAAATCTACGTCGCTGTCAGGCGCACTCCACCCGCCCGCGCGGGGCCACAGTGGATCGTGTGAGAGTGCCATAAAGGCAAGGGTATCGCGCCCGCGATTTACCGGAACGCCTCTTCGCCGGTCAAGGCGCGACCAACCACCAGTGCGTGAACCTCGTCGGTGCCTTCGTAGGTTCGAACCGACTCGAGGTTCATCATGTGGCGCATGATCGGGTAGTCCGACGTGACACCGTTTCCACCGAGGATCGAACGAACCGTCGAGACGATTCCAACTGCTTCGCGAACGTTGTTGAGCTTGCCGACTGAAATCTGGTCGTGAGTCAATGTTCCCGCATCCTTGAGTTTGCCGATGTGGTGCGACAGCAGCACTCCCTTTTCAAACTCGAGGAAGCAATCGGCGAGCTTGGTCTGCGTGATTTGCGTCGCCGCGAGGGGCTTTCCGAAAAGAATGCGCTCTTTCGAGAACGTCACCGCGACGTCGATGGCGGCACGAGCGGCGCCCATGACTCCCCAGACAATTCCGTATCGCGCCTCGTTGAGGCACGAGAACGGCGCTCCGAGTCCTTTGGCCAACGGAAGGCGAAGAGAGTCGGGAACACGAACGTTCTCGAGGTCGATGTCACACTGAATCGATGCTCGCATCGACAACTTGTTAGAGATCGGCGTCGCCGTGAAGCCGGGAGTCTTAGTCGGGACGATGAAACCGCGAACGCCATCTTCGGTGTCGGCCCAGATGATGGCGTAGTCGGCGATGTTCGCGATGCCGATCCAACGCTTGGCGCCGCTGATGACCCAGTGGTCGCCGTCCTTGACCGCCTTCGTCAGCATGTTGGACGGGTCGGAACCGCCCTGGGGTTCTGAAAGGCCAAAGCAACCGGCCAACTCGCCACGGGCTGACGCTGGTAAGTATTCCTGCTTCTGTTCTTCGGACCCGAACTTAGCGATAGCCGCCATGGCGAGCGAGCCGAGGACCGAAATGTGTGTGCGCCACGACGTGTCGACCGCTTCGAGTTCGTAGCACACGAGACCGTAGGAAACGGCACTCGCACCGGCACAGCCGTAGCCCTCGATGTGCATTCCGAGCATTCCGAGTTCGCCCATTTCGCCGATGAGTTCGGTGCGAAGGCGCTGAATTTCGAAATCTTCGTCGATCTGCGGCTGGATGCGCTCGAGAGAGAATTTTCGGGCCTTGTCGCGCCAGCCGAGCTCTTCCGCGGTAAACAGCGCGTCAAAATCCATGACAGATTCGGCGGTTGAAAAGTTGGACACTAATACCCCTTTGCGGTGATCAATTATGCCAATACTAATAGTCGGGGACGCGCATGATTTCTTTGAGGGTGGACCTGCGTGGGCGAAACAATCCAGTGGATTGTTTCGTGTCGATGGGTCGGGGACGCACATGATTACTTTGAGGGTGGACCTGCGTGGGCGAAACAATCCAGTGGATTGTTTCGTGTCGATGGGTCGGGGACGCGCATGATTTCGTTGAGGGTGGACCTGCGTGGGCGAAACAATCCAGTGGATTGTTTCGTGTCGATGGGTCGGGGACGCGCATGATTTCTTTGAGCGTGGACCTGAGGGGACTCGAACCCCTGACCCCCTGCATGCCATGCAGGTGCGCTACCAGCTGCGCCACAGGCCCTTTCGGGCAACTTGTTCAGATTAGCCTACGGGCAAGTTGTCTCACAAATCGTCGGTGACGTTTCCCCGTTCAGGCAGAGCAATAGGGATCACGGGGCAGTCGTGCCATAGACGCTCGAGGCCATAAAACATGCGCTCTTCCTCGTGGAAAACATGAGCGACGACGTCACCAAAATCGAGCAGGATCCATCGTCCCAGGTCTCGGCCTTCTCGTCGGAGCGTCCGGCTTCCGCTCGCCAGCATCTGATCTTCGATTTCGTCGGCGATTGCTTGAACGTTTCGTTCGTTGCGCCCCGTGACCATTACAAAGGCGTCAACAATTCCGATCGGGCCGCTTACGTCGAGAGCGACAATGTCCTCTCCCTGCTTGCCGTCTGCTGCGGCAGCGACAATCGCGACATGGTCAATGGCGGTGGTGGTTGCGGGCACTGAGTTCCTTTAGATGAGTCCGGTGAAGAAAGCGAGTCCAATGAGTGCCGCCACAAGAAGCCCGAGAAACGTGGCAAACCAAGCGGAAACTCGCGGTCGGGAATAAGAAATTTTGAGATCTTGATTGAGTGGTGCCGCTCGACCGATGATTGAGAGCGCCTCAGTCGCCCGTCGAGGTATTCCGGGCAATCCGACCTGCGGGCTGGCGTCTATGGCGATGGGCGACAACCTGTTGTGAGACGCAGCCGCAACGACAATGGGACCGGTGAGGATGATCTCGCCCGTGTTGTCGATGGGTCCCGAGATTTCTCCGGTTGGAAATAGTTCGACGTGAAGTGACGTGACGGGGACGTACGATTGCCCCACGGTGGACGACGCGGTAATCCACTCGTCCCCAAAATCGTCATACCCGTAGTCGTGCGGGAGCCCACTGGATGGGAGCCGACGTGAGCGACGCGATGGCAATTCGTCCGCAGGTCGGGCAGAAACGTCCGTCTGAGGAACGCCAAACGACTCTCGTGACAACGATTCTGCCGCGTCACGCGCCTCGCGCTGCGCGCGTCGGCTCGGTAATGCGGTGAAATTGTCGGTCATGTCTGACCACGATACAACGCATGTTTTGCAATGTACTGAACGACGCCGTCGGGCACGAGGTACCACACGGGCGCGCCCGCGCGAACTCGTGAGCGACAATCGGTCGACGAGATAGCGAGCGCCGGAATTTCGAGTTGGCTCACTTTGTCGGCGGGAAGACCCGAAACCGACAGCGTGTGCCCGGGTCGAGTAACCGCGACGAAGTGGGCGAGACCCCATGCGCCGTCGATCTCTTTCCAGTCGAGGATTTGTTCGATGGCGTCGGCCCCCGAGATGAAGTACAGGTCGCAATCTGGATAGTGATTCCGGAGGTCTCGGAGCGTGTCTATTGTGTAGGTTGGCCCATCACGGTCGATGTCGACCCTCGACACGGTGAAGCGAGGGTTCGCCGCCGTCGCGATCACCGCCATAAGGTAGCGGTGCTCCCCCACCGTCGCGTCTTTCTTGTGCGACTGTTGGCCCGTGGGAACGAAGACCACTTCGTCCAGTTCGAAATGGGTTGCGACCTCACTCGCGGCAACGAGGTGCCCGTGGTGAATGGGGTCGAACGTCCCACCCATAACGCCGATTCGTCGGCGGGTGCGTTCGACCGTCATGAAGGCCTAGTGGTGCGCGGATTCGCTCGAGCCGCGACGCGGGTTGCGGTGCGCGACGTCACGGTTCGCGAGGACAACAACAGCGAGAACGATGAACCCGGCAGCAAAGATGCCAGCCCACACTATTGCAGGGAAAATCAACGGCGCGAGTTCTTCCGTGGCACGGATGACAGTATTCACAATATTCTCCCTCAAAAAGCTGTTACGACAAGATTACTCGCGCCACTGCCCGTTTCCGCGCACAATCCACTTCGTGCTCGTCAATTCGCGCAGTCCCATCGGCCCGCGCGCGTGTAGCTTCTGGGTCGAGATTCCTACTTCGGCACCGAAACCGAACTCACCGCCGTCCGTAAACCGCGTCGACGCGTTCACCATCACCACAGCGGAGTCCACCTCAGCCACGAACCTTTCAGCATTCGCCATGTCGTTGGTGATGATGGCGTCGGTGTGATGGGTCGAGTGCACACCGATGTGGTCGATTGCCGCGTCGAGGGAGTCGACGATCCCCACCGCGAGGTCGAGCGAGAGATATTCGTATCCCCAGTCCTCCGCCGTCGCCGGTTCGGCGTGCGGAAAAATCGCTCGTGTCGCGTCATCGGCGTGGATTGTCACGTCCGAATCCGCCAATCGACTCAGGATTGCGGGAATAAGCCTCGACGCCGCGTCACGATGGACGAGCAACGTTTCGAGCGCGTTGCACACGCCGACGCGCTGCGTTTTAGCGTTGTGAACGATGTCGCTCGCCATCTCGAGTTCCGCGCTGGCATCGAGAAAAATGTGAACGACGCCAGCACCGGTTTCGATGACGGGAACGCTCGAATCATTGACCACCGCGCTGATGAGCGACGCACTGCCGCGCGGAACGAGAACGTCAACAAAACCACGGGCGTTCATGAGCCGGTTTGCGCCTTCTCGTCCGAACGCGTCGATTGTCTGAACCGCCGCTCGAGGCAAGCCACAGTTCTCGAGAGCAGAGCCAATCACGTCGACGAGGACCGTGTTCGTGTTTTCCGCTGCGCTTCCGCCTCGCAGGATGGCGACGTTGCCGCTCTTGAGCAAAATCGCCGCGAGATCGACCGTCACATTCGGCCGCGCTTCATAGATCGAACCGACCACACCGAACGGCACACGAACCTGCGTAAGATGTAGTCCGTTCGGAAGCGTGCTTCCGCCAAGAACTTCACCGATGGGATCGGGCAGAACCGCGATGTCGCGCACCGCTCGCGCCAGACCCTCGACGCGGTCGGTCGTGAGCTGAAGTCGGTCGAGCAGCCCCTCTGCCATTCCGTCGCTTCGTGAGAGATTGAGATCATGGGCGTTTGCGGACACGATGCGATCCGAATTCGTCAACAGCGCGTCGGCGATGGCCGTGAGTGCCTGGTTCTTCACCGTCGTCGAGGTTTGAGCAAGAACAATCGACGCAGCTCGCGCATCGTCGAGAATCTGCTGGAAGGCATCGGTCATGGTTGCCAGTTTAGGTTGCGCTGCCTAACGGGGTGAAGCCTCAAACCACGTTCCGACCGAATCGCCGGACAAGGCCGGTCCGATGTTCGCTGCGGACGTCAGGATGACCGGGACACCGGCTCGGGTTGCGTGCAGCGCAGCCGCGATTTTTGTCTCGGCGCCGCCCGTGCCGACACCGGAAGAATCGATCGAACCGATTTCAATTCCGGACAAGTCGTCTCCGTATGTTACGAACTCAATCTCTTCCGCGCCGGGCTCCCCTGGCGGGCGAGAATACAGCGCATCGACGTCGCTGAGCAACACGAGCAGGTCGGCAACGACAAGCTCCGCGACCAACGCGGCCAGACGGTCATTGTCGCCAAACCGGATTTCGTGGGTCGCGACCGTGTCGTTTTCGTTGACGATTGGGAGGAACGTGAGTTCCAGGAGTTTGTCGAGTGCGGCCTTTGCGTTCTCGCGGGTCGCATCGGATTCGAGGTCGCCGGAGGTCAGCAACACTTGTGCCGCGACGATTCCGAAACGGTTGAGACTGTCTTGGTAGCGAACCATGAGCATCGTCTGTCCGACCGCCGCAGCGGCCTGTTCCGTGACGAGGTCGTTCGCAGGACGGGCGGTTAGTCCGAAATGGGGAAGCGCCGTCGCAATCGCGCCACTCGACACGAGCACAACATCGACGTTTCGTGCGTGTGCGCCGGCGAGAGCCTCGACGATTGTCGCCAACTGATGAACGTTCTCACCGCTGATTGACGACGACCCGACCTTGACGACTATTCGCGTCGCCGCGGTCACCTCACTCCGCTTTTCCACCGTCGCCCTCGTCCGGCCAGATTCCTGCTTCGCGTTCGCGTTCCAACTCTGCACGAGCGGCTGCTTTGGCGTCCATGCGTTCCTTGTACGACTTTCGGCGATCCGACGTCGTTGCCCGATCACTTTCGTGTAGTCGCGCATCGGTTCCACGCGGACTGACCATCATCTCGGCGGCACTCGTCATGGTCGGTTCCCAATCAAACACAAAACGGTCACCGTCACCGATGTAGACGGTGGCCCCTGGAACCGCGCCGGCCTTGTAGAGGTGGTCGTCCAGGTCGATCTTGGCAAGACGGTCGCTGAGATACCCGATGGCTTCCTCGTTATTGAAGTCGGTCTGCTGAACCCAGCGCTCTGGCTTGGGGCCGCGAATTCGATACGTCACGTCATCGCCTCGGTGCTCGACTAGGACGGTGAGTTGCTTCTCGTCGACCGCGCGTGGCCTGATGATGATTCGTTGGCGCAATTCTTCGGCTGCGAGTCGCTCGGCGCGATCGGCTCCGACCATCTGGCCGATTCGAAGCGTGAGGTCGCGAAGCCCCGCGCGCGTTGCGGCCGACACCGTGAAGACCTCGTATCCGAGAGCTTCGAAATCGGCACGGACAAGTTCCGCGAGGTCGGCCGCTTCGGGAACATCGATCTTGTTGAGGACGATGAGCTGAGGGCGCTCGATGAGCGGTATCGAACCGTCGGGGACGGGATACGCCGCGAGTTCCGCACGAATGATGTCGAAGTCGCTCATCGGATCACGTGCGGGCTCGAGGGTTGCGCAATCGATCACGTGAATGAGCACGCGGCACCGCTCGACGTGTCGAAGGAAGTCGAGCCCGAGTCCTTTGCCCTCTGACGCTCCAGCGATGAGTCCGGGGACATCCGCGATCGTGTAGCGATACTGTTCGACGTCAACGACGCCGAGATTGGGGTGCAGGGTCGTGAATGGGTAATCCGCGATTTTCGGTTTTGCCGCAGAGACGGACGCAATGAGAGACGATTTTCCCGCGGACGGGTATCCGACGAGGGCGACGTCGGCGACGGTCTTGAGTTCGAGAACGATATCGCCGTCCCACCCGAGCGTGCCGAGGAGTGCGAACCCGGGAGCCTTGCGTTTGAGCGAGGCGAGTGCCGAATTGCCGAGCCCGCCTTGACCGCCGGGGGCGACCACGTATTCCATGTCCGGCTTGTCGAGATCAATGAGAACGTCACCATCGACGTCCTTGATCACCGTTCCGACGGGGACGGGGAGCGTCAACGATTCGCCCTTGTGCCCGCTTCGGTGATCGCCCATACCGAACCCACCGTTTTCACTCGAACGATGTGGTCGATAGTGGAAGTCGAGGAGGGTCGTCACCTGAGGGTCTGACACGAGAACGATGTCGCCACCATTGCCGCCGTTGCCGCCGTCGGGACCGGCGAGGGGCTTGAATTTTTCGCGCTTAACAGACACACAGCCGTTACCGCCGTGTCCGGCTTTGAGGTGCACGGTTACCTCATCGATGAACGAGACCATGTGTCACCTCCTTCTCCTTGAGAAATAGGACAAGGCGGGCCGAAGCCCGCCCCGCCGAGTGAAAAACTTATGCGCTCTGAACGATGTTGATGACCTTGCGGCCACCCTTTGCACCGAACTGCACCGAACCAGCTACGAGAGCGAAGAGCGTGTCATCGCCACCACGGCCGACGCCGGCGCCGGGGTGGAAGTGGGTTCCACGCTGGCGGACGATGATTTCTCCGGCCTTGACGACCTGGCCACCGTAGCGCTTGACGCCAAGGTACTGGGGGTTCGAGTCGCGTCCGTTACGAGTGGACGACGCTCCCTTTTTATGTGCCATGTCGCATTTCTCCCTCGACTACTTGATGCTCGTAATTTTCACGCGGGTGAGGTCAGCGCGGAAGCCCTGACGCTTGTGGTACCCGGTTTTGTTCTTGAACTTGTGAATGACGATTTTGGGGCCGCGAAGATCTTCGAGAACCTGTGCAGTGACGGTCACCTTCGCGAGGGCCGCGGCGTTCGATTCGATCTTGTCACCGTCCACGAGAAGGACCGGAGCGAGAGAAATCGATCCCTTGTCGTCGGCCTTGATGCGGTCGACAGTGAGGATGGTCCCAACCTCGACCTTTTCCTGTCGCCCTCCGGCGCGCACAATCGCGTAAACCACGGTGATGTCCTTTCGAAAACTCGGTGCGGACCTGAATGTTGGCATTGCGCACCAAGGGTCAAGAATAGCCCAATCGTGTCATTCAGGCAAATCCAGTTAGTTGGTCGAAGTCGATTCGTCGGTAGAGGTGTCCGAGGTAGCTTTCTTCGTCGCACGACGCGGGCGTCGAGCAGTTCGCGCACCGGGTTCTGGTGCCTCCGGAAGCGCATCGAGAAGCGAATCGAGATTAGAAATCGGATTTCCTCTTCGCGCGGCTGTCGCATCGTCGGCGCTGTCGTGGTGGACGGTTGCCGTGGCAATCGCGGCGAGCGCGCTACGAGCGCCATCCGTGATTTCGTGGGTGCCCGTTTGCCCCTGCTGTTGCTTGGGCTGAGTGCCCTGTTTTCCGCGACCACGGCGCGACGCACCGGGTTCGGGCGAGCCCTCGACGCGGGCCTTTCCAACGGGTTCGTGGTGAATGATTAGTCCACGACCCGCACAGACCTCACACGGTTCGCCGAATGTCTCGAGGAGCCCAAGTCCCAACTTCTTTCGCGTCATTTGGACAAGACCGAGGCTTGTAATCTCAGCAACCTGGTGCTTGGTGCGGTCTCGGGACAGACATTCGATGAGGCGTAGTTGAACCAAATCACGATTGCTTTCGAGCACCATGTCGATAAAGTCGATGACCACGATTCCACCGATGTCTCGTAATCGGAGTTGGCGAACGATTTCCTCGGCCGATTCGAGGTTGTTTTTCGTGACGGTTTCTTCGAGATTTCCGCCCGACCCAATGAACTTGCCGGTGTTGACGTCGATTACCGTCATCGCCTCGGTACGGTCGATGACGAGCGAACCACCCGACGGCAACCACACCTTGCGGTCGAGCGCTTTGATGATCTGCTCGTTGATGCGATATGTGTCGAACGGGTCGGTTCCATCGTTGTGGTCGACGATTCGTTCGATCAAGTCTGGTGCAACCTGCGCGAGATAATCCGAAATAACGGTCTTGGCTTCGTCACCGTGAATGATGATGTTCTGGAAATCTTCGTTGAACACGTCGCGGATGATTTTGACGAGAAGGTCGGGTTCCGAGTGAAGTAATACCGGGCCGTTCCCCTTCTCTGCCTTCTTCTGTATCGCATCCCACTGAGCGGTGAGTCGCTGGACATCGAGTGTCAACTGTTCCTCGGTTGCCCCTTCGGCGGCGGTGCGCACAATGACTCCAGCATTTTCCGGAAGGACCTCGGCGAGAATCTTCTTGAGGCGCGTGCGCTCGGAATCCGGCAGCTTACGCGAAATTCCGTTAATCGATCCGCTCGGAACATAGACGACATATCGTCCCGGCAGGCTGACCTGGCTGGTCAATCGCGCACCCTTGTGCCCGACCGGGTCTTTCGTGACCTGCACGAGAATCGGATCTCCGGATTTCAACGCCATCTCGATGCGCCGCGGCTGGTTGGCGTTGTCTTCGGTCGCTGCTGCGTCCCAGTCGACTTCGCCCGAGTACAGCACCGCATTACGACCGCGGCCGATGTCAACGAAGGCGGCCTCCATCGACGGCAGTACGTTCTGAACCTTGCCAATGTAGACGTTTCCAATGATGCTCGACTCGGTCGAACGCGCAACGTAGTGCTCGACCAGGACGTTGTCCTCGAGAACACCGATTTGGATGCGGCCGTCTTTGCTGCGAACGACCATCTTGCGGTCGACGCTTTCGCGTCGAGCCAGAAATTCTGTTTCCGTGACAACCGGACGACGACGCCCGACGTCACGCGAATCCCGGCGACGCTGGCGCTTGGCTTCGATTCGCGTCGAACCGCGGATTCGCTGCGGCTCGGTAATCTGTTCCGGTTCGATGTAAACGCGTTCGACGCGCTCCGACCGTTCCACGCGGTTCCCGCGCGTACGTCGACGAACCGACGGGCCGTCGTCGTCCATTGGACGCCCAGATCGAATCGGGATGTACTGGGGTGCTGGCGGACGGAACACGAGTTGCATTGGGTTGTCGAGAACAATCGGTTCGAAGGCAGGTTTCGCCTCGGTCGGAGTGTCCGTTTCTGTCGCGGGTGACTCGTCGGACACGGCAACCACCTCGACGGCGTCATCGCTGACCAGAGTTTCCGTGACAGGGATTACGCGAGTTTCAGGGGCCGTGAACGGCGACGAGATGTACCCGTCCGAATCAAAATCTGTGTTTTTCACCATTTTCTGGTGCACCTCTCGGTGATTTCTTTCGAAATCTCATTCTGTGAAGCAGAGCTTCAAATCTGTTGTGTGATCGCATCGAGTGACGCAATCCGCGCACTGTCACTACGCGCGGAACTGACTATCCGCTCAAATCTTTCGATTTCTAGCCCGGTACGTCCGGAAAATTCCTGCGCGGTGAACGCGCACCCCTCAGTATAGCCCGAACGCCGAGCCACCGACACGCCAACACGGTCGGATGGGCGATAATGGAAGCGTGAACCCAACCTTCCGCGGCCGATTCGTGTTCGGCGCCTTCATCCTCGTCTTCGGGTTGATTTCGGTCTGGGCCGCGCTCACGCTCTCGACCGAGGGGTATTACCTACTCAAGGACGGCACGCAGCCCTCCTGCAACATCAACCCCTTCTTTAGCTGCGGGAACGTCATGCAATCCGATGCGGCGCGCGCCTTTTTCGGTGTCCCGAACTACTTCTGGGGACTGATCGGGTGGGGAGTCGTCGCTGCGACTGGGGCCGGAGTGCTCGCCGGTGCGACCTACGCTCGCTGGTATTGGCGCGCATTCGCCGTCGGAATGTTCGTCGCGTGGTTCTTCTTGATGTGGCTGTTCTTCGCCGCCGTCTATGACATCGGCTTCCTCTGCCTCTACTGCATGATCACCTGGACGACCCAGTCGATCATGCTGTGGATCGTGCTGCCCTGGCTTCTGCGCGAGAAACTTCTGTTTGACAGCGAGAAACTGTCACGCATTGGTGCGGCGATTCTTCCGTTCTCGTGGTTGCTAGCCGTCGTGAACATTGCGGGAATCGGTCTCGCGATAATCGCGCAGTTCCCGCTGCTCGTTCCGATGCTCCTCAGCGGCTACTAGAACCAGAGCGCGAGTTCTCGCGCAGCCGACTCGGGCGAGTCGCTCCCGTGCACGAGGTTCTTCTGGACCTTGAGTCCCCAGTCACGGGCGAGGTCGCCACGAATCGAGCCCGGAGCGGCGAGCGTCGGGTCGGTGGCTCCGGCCAGTGCACGGAAGCCCTCGATCACACGATGTCCGCGAACTTTTGCCGCGACGACCGGTCCGCTCGACATGAACTCGACGAGAGGTTCGAAGAACGGCTTACCCTCGTGCTCTTCGTAGTGCGCAGTCAACAGAGCACAATCGGGCGTGAGCATGCGCAGATCGACAATTTCGTAACCCTTCGCCTCGATGCGGCGCAGGATTTCTCCGACGAGGTTGCGTTCGGTTCCGTCCGGCTTGATGAGGACAAGCGTGTCCTGAAGTTCGGTCATTGCTGTTCCTTTCGACGGTCAAGTTGTTGTCCCTTGACGAGGCAATAGGTGAAAAAGATGATGCAGACGAGCCAGGCTAGGCCCCACATCGGTTCGGTAACCACCGGCAGAGCCAGAAGCGCTTGTGATGCGTACACGATTGGGTGGAGTCCACGGCGAAGTGTTGCTTGGGCAAGCGCAAGCATTGCGACGAGCACGATGGCGCTGACGAGAACCTCGAGCCACTGCTGCTTGTGAAGTCCGGCCATCGCGATAGCCCCGAACAGAATGGTGGCCATCTCGACCCCAAACGCGACGCTCAGCAGCGATTCGGTTGCGCTGCGCTGACGTCGTTCGCTCATGTCCAGTTCTCCGTTCGGGCGAGGGTGATGGCGTCACCCACGAGGGTGATACTTCCTGTGACCATAATCGCATCTGACGGGCCGCACATCGACGAGGCCGTCTCGAGCGCCGCCGAGAGTGTCGGTTCGGCGCTGACACGATCGGCACCGACCACGGCCGCGACAATGTCAGACAGGTCGTCCGCTTGCATCGCGCGGTCTGAGCCGGACTGCGTGCAAATGAAACCCGCGACCACGGGATCGAGCGCTTCGATGATGCCGCGGGCATCTTTGTCATCCAGGACCCCGATCACACACCACATCCTGTCAAACGGGAGGACATCGCGAATCGCGGCGGCGAGCGCGGCTGCTCCGTGCGGATTATGAGCCGCGTCGACGATTATCGGCGGATTCGCGGCAAGGTATTGCAATCGACCAGGGCTCGTGACATTACCGAGCGCGATGCTCAGGATGTCGTCGGGGATAGGTCGCGAGCCGTTTCCGAACAGCGATTCCACCGCGGCGATTGCCAGCGTGGCGTTGAGTGATTGGTGGCGCCCGTGCAACGTGACCGGAACGTCGCGATATGCCGCGGCACGGCCGCGAATCTGCATCACTTGACCACCAACGGCCGAGACGCTCGACACCAATTCGAATGCGTCGCCCTCGGCGAAGAGCTCACCTTCCATCATCTGGGCGGCCGCGACAATCTCTGCCATCGCATCGGGCTCTTGCGCCGCGGTGACCACGATGCTATTCGGTTTGATGATTCCCGCTTTGGTCCGGGCAATTTCGTTGACGGTGTTCCCCAAGAATTCCGCATGGTCGATTCCAATGGGCGTAAAGACCGCAACATCGGCATCGGCGACGTTTGTCGAATCCCATGCGCCACCCATTCCGACCTCCAGGATGGCGACGTCGACCGGTGCGTCGGCAAAGGCCGCGAGCGTGAGAATCGTGAGCGTTTCGAAATACGTCAGCGGGACCTCGCCCTTGTCAACCAGGTCTTCGTCGACCATGTTGATGTAGGGCTCGACGTCGCGCCAGTTCTCGACGAACTTTTCGTCGCTGATGGGTTCGCCATCGATCATGATTCGTTCCGTGACGAAACGCAGGTGGGGGCTCGTCATGAGCCCCGTGCGAAGGCCGTGCGCGCGGCACAGGGCTTCGATCATGCGCGAGGTCGATGTCTTGCCGTTGGTTCCCGTGACGTGGACGATTGAATACGACTGCTGCGGATTGCCGAGATATTCGACGGCTTTTCGAGTCGCGTGCAACCGCGGCTGAGGCGCACGCTCTCCGATTCGCGCGACGAGAGACTCGAAGATTGTGGCGACCTCGGCGCGGAAGTCGGTCACGCCTTGTCCACGCTGACACGAATACGGGCGCCCTCGCCGACCTCGGTGGTTCCCGAGGTGCCGTCGATGAAATCGAGTTCCGTCGCGAGGGTCTCGCCTGAAATCAGGTCTTGATGAGCGCGCATCGCGATGATGGTGACGGCATCGCTTTCGATTTCGAGGCGAATGCGGTCGCTGACGTCAAGGCCAGCATCTTTGCGAGCCTGCTGTACAGCACGAACGACATCGCGCGCGAGTCCCTCGGCGGCCAGTTCCGGTGTCACGACGGTGTCGAGCACGACGAATCCCCCGCTAGGCAGGAATGCGACAGCGACCGCTTCGTCGGCAACGTCGAGGACAAGGTCGTATTCGCCCGCCTCGAGCGCGATGCCACCAGCCGTGACGACATCACCGACGACGGACCAATCCCCCGCCTTCGTCGCGGCGATGACCTGCTGGACCTGTCCGCCAATGCGAGGCCCGAGCGTCCTCGAGTTGACCGAGAGTCGGCGAGTTATTCCGTATTCGCCGATCGATTCCTCGCGGAGTTCGACGGCGGTCACCGCCTTGACGTTCAATTCATCACGCAGGATGTCGGTGAAGCCGGCAACCGTCGCGGCATCGGGTACGACAACCGTCAGCGCCGCTAGAGGCAGCCGAACCCGAAGCGCCTTGGCCTTTCGCAACGCCAGACCACTCGACGCAACTTCGCGAACTCGGTCCATCGCCTCGACCAACGCGTGGTCCGCGGGAAACTCTGCAGGGTCCGGCCAATCCGTGAGGTGAACGCTCTCTCCGCCGGTCAGTCCCCGCCAGACCTCTTCGGTCACAAGCGGCGCGAGCGGCGCAGCGATTCGACACACCGTTTCGAGGACGGTGTAGAGCGTGTCGACCGCATCGCCATCGTCGCCATCCCAGAATCGGTCCCGCGATCGACGGACGTACCAGTTGGTCAATACGTCGGCGAAGTCGCGAATCGACGAGGCCGCCATCGGACTGTCCAGGGCGTCGAGGTCGGTCGTCACCTGCTCAATCAGCTGGCGGGTCTTAGCCAACAAATATCGATCGAGAACGTGGGTCGAGTCCGTTCGACGAACGGCATCAACGTCGCCCGCATACAGCGTGAAGAAATAGTAGGTGCTCCAAAGCGGCAATAGGAACTGACGAACCGATTCGCGGATGCCCTCTTCGGTGACGACGAGGTTTCCGCCGCGAATGACGCTGGACGACATGAGGAACCAGCGCATCGCGTCGGCGCCATCGCGTTCGAACACTTCGGACACGTCCGGGTAGTTGCGCAGTGATTTCGACATCTTCTGTCCGTCGTTGCCCAAAACAATCCCGTGGCTGATGACGTTGGTGAACGCCGGGCGATCGAACAACGCTGTGGACAGAACGTGGAGCGTGTAGAACCAGCCGCGCGTCTGACCGATGTATTCGACGATGAAGTCGGCGGGGTTGTGTGTATCGAACCATTCGCTGTTCTCGAACGGATAGTGAACCTGGGCAAACGGCATCGAACCCGAGTCGAACCACACGTCGAGCACGTCGGTGATGCGGCGCATCGTCGACTTGCCCGTCGGGTCGTCGGGGTTCGGGCGCGTCAGTTCGTCGATCGCGGGGCGGTGCAGGTCTGTAGGGCGCACACCGAAGTCGGCCTCGAGTTCGTCGAGCGAACCGTACACGTCGATGCGCGGGTATTCGGGGTCGTCACTCTTCCAGACCGGAATCGGGCTCCCCCAATAGCGATTGCGCGAAATTGACCAGTCGCGAGCGCCGCTGACCCATTTGCCGAATTGTCCGTCTTTGACGTTGTCGGGCACCCAGTTGATCTGCTGGTTGAGTTCTCCCATGCGGTCGCGGAACTCGGGGACGCGGATGAACCACGACGAGACGGCCTTGTAAATCAGTGGGTTTCGGCATCGCCAGCAGTGCGGGTAGGAGTGGTCATAGGACTTTTGTTGAACGAGCCGACCGTCTGTCTTCAGTTTTTGTGTGAGCGGCTTATTGGCATCGAACACGTGGAGCCCCGCAACGTCGGTCACCTCGGGCAAGAATTTCCCCGAATCGTCCACCGAGACGATGACGGGTATTCCGGCCGCGGCACAGATGATTTGGTCGTCTTCACCGTAGGCGGGGGCCTGATGGACGATTCCGGTGCCCTCACCGGTCGCAACGTAGTCGGCGACGAGGATCTGCCAGGCGTTTTCCATGCCGTCGGCGTCTGCGTAGTAATCCCACAGGCGCGTGTAGGTGATTCCACCGAGGTCAGACCCCACAAAAGTTGCCGTCACGGCGGCGTTAGCCGCTGCCGAATCGTCGTAACCGAGTTCTTTGGCGTAAGCACCGACGGTGTCGGTGGCCAAGAGGAAGTTGTCGCCGTCCGCCGCAGCACCGCTAGGACCGGCGGGGATTACGGAATATTCGATAGTCGGCCCAACCGCGAGCGCCGCATTGGTCGGCAGTGTCCACGGTGTTGTCGTCCAGGCGAGGGCAGAAACACCGACGAGACCGAGTGATTCCGCCTTTGCCCCGGTCATCGGAAAAGTGACAGTGACCGACTGGTCTTGACGTGACTTGTAGACATCGTCGTCCATTCGCAGTTCGTGGTTCGACAACGGGGTTTGATCTCGCCAACAGTAAGGCAGTACGCGGTACCCCTCGTATGCCAGTCCCTTGTCGTGCAGTTGCTTGAACGCCCAAATCACGCTCTCCATGAACGTGATGTCGAGTGTCTTGTAGTCGTTTTCGAAGTCGACCCAGCGTGCTTGGCGAGTGACGTATTCTTCCCACTCCTTGGTGTACTTCAGCACTGACTCTTTGGCGGCCGCGTTGAAAGCGGCGAGGCCCATCTCTTCGATCTGGGATTTGTCGGTGATTCCGAGCTGACGTTCGGCCTCGAGTTCGGCGGGAAGCCCGTGTGTGTCCCACCCGAATCGGCGGTGAACCTGCTTGCCTCGCATCGTTTGGTAGCGCGGGAAAAGGTCTTTGGCGTACCCGGTTAGAAGGTGACCGTAGTGAGGCAGACCGTTGGCGAACGGCGGGCCGTCATAGAACACCCATTCGTCGCATCCCTCGCGGTTAGCGATGGACTTGCGGAACGTGTCATTGTTCGCCCAATACGCAAGAACCTCGTGTTCGATCGCGGGGAACGACGGGGACGGCTGGACACCGGTCGTCTCGCGATGGCGGGGGTAGGTCATGGGGGCTCCTCGTGGTTTTTCTCACCGAGGACGAGAATCGCTTCCCGCGGTACCACCCCGTTTGCCCTCTCGAGCCACTCATTGGCTGCTGTAACGGGCTTACCCGCGCGGGTCTAGTTGGCCTGGGCCGTTCTTCCGCGGACTCCCCGGTGATGACCGGTTCAATGTCGTTGTGTCTAGTGTACGCGAACGAGGGTGAGGCGTAGGCTGGGCTCAATCCGAAGGAGCATCATGGCCGCGAAATCCACCACATCGTCCACTCGTCCCCGTCAGGGACTCGCTCTGGCTATCAGCATTGCCGTGCCGTTCATCATCGGTGGCCTGGGCGCTCTGTCTACCTCCGGGAATGTCGACGGCTGGTACGCGGCCGCGAACGTTGCGCCGTGGACTCCCCCGAACTGGGTGTTCGGTCCCGTGTGGTCGGTTTTGTACGTGTTGATTGGCGTGTCGTTCTGGCGAGCGTGGCGCATGCCGTCAAGCCCCGCCCGAAGCGCCGGCATTCGACTGTTCATCTGGCAGTTGGCCCTCAACGCCATCTGGACACCAATCTTCTTCTCGGGTTTCCCGCTGATTGGACCAACCGCGTTCTGGCTCGGCGTCATCATCATCCTGGTCATGGACGTTCTCGTGTGGATGACGATTGTGAAATTCAAAGACGTCGACATCTGGGCCGCCCGCGTACTCATCCCCTATGAGGCGTGGCTGTTCATCGCATCGACGTTGAACATTTATCTCGCACTCAACAACTAAAACGACGGCATGGCCGCCCGCCCCTGGGCTGATAGATTTGGGCGATACATGTGAGGCAGCCATACCCGCTGCCGCCGATAGTGAAAGAGGCGTCCATGCCCCGCGAAATCCCCGACAAGCCGGCCCTCGAAGGACTCGAAGCAACCTGGGGTGAGGTGTGGGAACGCGAAGGAACGTACGCGTTCGATCGCGCGAAGGCCGTTTCCCTCGGTAAAGACAGCGTGTTCGCGGTCGACACTCCCCCGCCGACCGCCTCCGGTTCGTTGCACATCGGCCACGTTTTCTCTTACACGCACATGGACCTCGCCGCCCGCTACCAGCGCGCCAAGGGCAAGGTCATTTTTTACCCGATGGGGTGGGATGACAACGGGCTTCCGACCGAGCGCCGTGTTCAGAACTACTACGGCGTCCGTTGCGACCCGACCCTGCCGTACGACCCCTCATTCACCCCGCCCCTCGAGGGCGGCGACAACGCCTCGTCGAAGGCCGCCGATCAGGTGCCTATCTCGCGACGCAACTTTGTCGAACTCTGCGAGAAGTTGACCGTCGAGGACGAGAAGAAGTTCGAGGAACTGTGGCGAACACTCGGCCTCTCGGTCGACTGGTCACAGACGTACCGCACGATTTCCGACGAGTCGCAGCGAACCGCTCAGCGTGCGTTCCTGAGGAACCTCGCACGGGGCGAGGCCTACCAGGCCGACGCACCGACCCTGTGGGACATCACGTTCCGAACTGCGGTCGCCCAAGCGGAACTCGAGGACAAAGAGGTTCCCGGTGCGTATCACCGCGTCTCGTTCCACACGCCCGATGGTGGAACTATCGACATCGAGACGACCCGACCCGAGATGATTCCGGCGTGTGTGGCACTCGTTGCCAACCCCGAGGACGAGCGCTACAAGCCGTTCTTCGGAACGACCGTGAGCACGCCGCTGTTCGGCGTCGAGGTCCCCGTTCTTGCTCACCCGCTCGCCCAGATTGACAAGGGAAGCGGAATCGCGATGATCTGTACGTTCGGTGACGTCACCGACGTCATTTGGTGGCGCGAGCTCAGCCTCCCGACCCGCCCAATCCTCGGGTTCGACGGTCGCGTCATGAGCGAACCACCCGCCGGCATAGACTCCGACGACCAGCGCGCCGTCTATGCCGAACTCGCGGGCAAGACCGTGTTCTCGGCGAAAGCACGCATCGTCGAGTTGCTGCAGGAATCGGGCGAGATGATCGGCGAGCCCAAGCCCATCACTCACCCCGTCAAGTTCTTTGAAAAGGGCGACAAGCCACTCGAGATTGTCACAACCCGCCAGTGGTACATCACGAACGGCGCAAAGGACGAAGACCTTCGCGCCCGTCTGATTGAACGCGGCCAACAGGTCAACTTCCACCCCGACTTCATGCGGGTTCGCTACGACAATTGGGTCGGCGGGCTCAACGGCGACTGGCTGGTCTCTCGCCAGCGCTTCTTCGGTGTGCCGATTCCCGTCTGGTACCCGCTCGATGCAGAGGGAAATCCGGTGTTCGACAACCCGATTGTTCCGACCGAGGACCAACTGCCGGTTGACCCGTCATCCCAACCCGCGCCCGGGTTTTCCGACGACCAGCGCGGAGTTCCCGGTGGCTTCATCGGCGAGGTCGACGTCATGGACACCTGGGCGACATCGTCGCTCACCCCGCAAATCGCGGGCAAGTGGGGCGAGGACGACGAATTGTGGAACCTCGTGTTCCCGTATTCACTTCGGTCACAGGGCCAAGACATCATTCGCACGTGGTTGTTCTCGACCGTCCTGCGCGCCGAACTCGAACACGGAGTCGCGCCGTGGGAACACGCCGGGATCTCGGGATTTATCGTCGACCCCGATCGCAAGAAGATGTCGAAGTCGAAGGGTAACGTCGTGACTCCGCAGGGGATGCTCGATGAGCACGGTTCGGACGCGGTCCGATACTGGGCGGCATCGAGCAGGCTCGGCACTGACGCGGCGTTCGACCCGGAGAACCCCAAGCAGATCAAGATTGGTCGGCGCCTTGCCATCAAGGTGCTCAACGCGGCGAAGTTCGTCTATTCGTTCCCGCACACCGAAGGGGCCTCGATCACCGAGCCAATCGACATCGACCTGCTGCGACGGCTCGCCGAGGTCGTTCGCATCGCGACCGAATCGTATGACAAATTCGACCACGCCCGCGCGCTCGAAGTAACGGAACAGTTCTTCTGGACCTTCACCGACGACTACCTCGAACTCGTCAAGGAACGCGCCTATCGCGACGGGGTTTCACCTGAGCAAGCGTCGGCCGTTGCCGCACTGCGCCTCGCGATTGATGTGTTCCTGCGCTTGCTCGCGCCGGTCATCCCGTTCGCGACGGAAGAGGTCTGGCGGTGGACGCACGACGGCTCGATTCACATCGCTCCCTGGCCGACCGTCGCGGAAATCCCATTCGAGGGACCCAGCTCTGGGCTTCTCGATTTGTGTGGAGTCGCCCTCGTCGGAATTCGCGGAGCCAAGACCGACGCGAAAGCGTCGCAAAAGACCGTGGTCACGAGCGCAACCGTCACCGGTCCTGCGCTTCTCGCGGAAGCAAAGGCCGACCTTGCTGCGGTCGGACGAATCGTGAACCTCACGCTCGTCGAATCGACCGAGGTTGCCGTTACCGCCATCGAACTCGAGGAATCCGCCGAATAATTGACTGCGCCAGTCAGAGGACTACAGTGACACCATGACCGTTACCGTTCGACCAATCAACGTGCGCGACGAATCCGTCTGGCGCGAACTATTCGTTGCCTATGGAGTCTTTTACGAAACCGAGTTCGCCGAACCACAGATCTCGACCGTGTGGAGTTGGCTGATGGACCCGAGCCACCTCACGAAGGCGTGGGTCGCCGAGATCGACGGAGCGGTCGTCGGATTCGGACACATGCGAACCCACTGGGACACGTTCACCGGCGGTCCGGCCTGGTTCCTCGACGACCTGTACACGTCGTCCGCGGCTCGCGGTCACGGCGCCGGAACACAGATTATCAACGCCCTGCGGGCTCACGCCGATGCAAACGGCGGTGGAACCATCTCGTGGATCACGGCTGAAGACAATGCCACCGCTCGTAGCATCTACGACAAACTCGCGGCCCGTCAAACCTGGGTGACTTACGAGATGGGCGGCTAGTTTTCCCCAGCGCCGCAATTCCCTCGGAATCGCCGACGTTTACTCCAACACAATTGCTGAGTGCAACATGTGCCACATGAACCGTTGGGAGAACCTGTTTTCGTCTTCATTGACGAATCAGGCAACTTTGATTTCACCAATCGCGGGACTCGACACTTCGTCCTGTCAGCCCACATCACTCAAGCTCCGTTGGAATGCGGTGCAGGGCTTTCCAATTTGACCTACGATTTTTTGGCGAGAGGCTTAACCAATCAAGTTCCGATCCACGCGACTCAAAACTCGGTGAGCACGCGTCATCTGGTGGTTTCGCGATTATGTGAGCGAACTCATCAATGTCGTGTGCTTTCTGTTTTTGTCGAGAAAGCGAATCTTGAGGAAGATTTCCAAAATGATGTGGCGATGTACGGAATCTCCGCAGTTGCCTTAGTTGAAAGACTGACATCTTCGATAACAGGAGAATCGCCGCGAATCATTTTGCTTTTTGACGCAACACTGACTTCCAAGAAACGAGCAGCCTTCCTAAAGGTCTTGAAAGCAAACCTAAAGAAAGCAACACGTGCGTTCCACATTCACTTTCGTCCGGTTTCACACGACGTCAACGGACAGATTGCCGACTATTACGCATGGTCTGTGTTTCGCGCACTGGAATCAAACGATTCCTCTTGGCTAAACAAACTTCCCGGGCCGCACGAGGTTTTCCCGGCAGTATAAAAATGACCACCCCGCCTAGTCTTTCGACAGAGCCCAGGGGCTCTTTCAGCGGGGTGGAACCTTTACCGGGATAATAGCATTCTCGCAGATCAGACGCGAGGGTTGTCCCCGAGTTAGGCCGACTTTTCCTTGGGTATCTTGCGCTCGATCATGGTCGGGGCAGCCCCGGTATCGACGGATTCCTTGGTGACAACGACCTTCGCGATCAACTCGGTCGACGGGACCTCGAACATGATGGGGCCGAGAACGTCTTCGAGGATGGCGCGAAGTCCCCTCGCGCCCGTCCCCCGTTTGACAGCAAGGTCGGCGATTGATTCGAGAGCGTCCTTGTCGAACTCGAGTTCAACTCCGTCGAGTTCAAACATCTTTTGGTATTGCTTGACGAGAGCGTTGCGCGGTCCGGTCAGAATGTCGATGAGCGCGCTGCGGTCGAGCGGCAGGACCGAGGCGATGACGGGAAGTCGGCCGATAAACTCGGGAATCAACCCGAACTTGTGGAGGTCTTCGGGCTGTACTTCGGCGAACAGATTCTGTTCTTCGCCCTTGAGTTGAAGTGGCGCGCCGAACCCCACGCCGTGACGACCGACGCGCTGAGACACGATTTCCTCGAGGCCCGCGAACGCACCCGCAACAATGAACAGCACGTTCGTCGTGTCGATCTGGAGAAATTCCTGGTGGGGGTGCTTGCGGCCACCCTGGGGCGGAACGCTCGCGACGGTTCCTTCGAGAATCTTGAGCAATGCCTGCTGAACGCCCTCGCCCGACACGTCGCGCGTGATCGACGGGTTTTCGGCCTTACGCGAAATCTTGTCGATCTCGTCGATGTAGATGATGCCCTTCTCGGCGCGCTTGACATCGAAGTCGGCGGCCTGAATGAGCTTCAAGAGAATGTTCTCGACGTCCTCGCCGACATAACCGGCTTCGGTCAGGGCGGTGGCGTCGGCGACGACAAACGGAACGTTCAGGCGCTTGGCGAGGGTCTGTGCCAGGTACGTCTTGCCGCAGCCTGTCGGACCGATGAGCAAAATGTTCGACTTGGCGATTTCGATTTCGTCGTGCACGTCGGCGGGACGAACGCCCTCCTGGGCGCGAACGCGCTTGTAGTGGTTGTAGACCGCGACGGACAGAGCGCGCTTGGCGGCGTCTTGACCGACAACGTATTCGTCGAGGAACGCGGCGATTTCTTTCGGCTTGGGTAAATCGATGTCGACGATTTCGTCGTTCTCGCCCTGAGCCGCCTCGGCCATGCGCTCGTCGATGATCTCGTTACACAATTCGACGCACTCGTCACAGATGTAGACGCCGGGACCGGCAATCAGTTGCTGGACCTGCTTTTGCGTCTTTCCACAGAAGGAACACTTCATGACGTCGGTGCTGTCGCCGATGCGTGACATGGTGCCTCCTTGCTGGTCGGTTCAAGCCTAACCCCGTGCACCCATGGGGTTAGGCAGGGCTGTCGATAACTGTTCGGCGTGGCGCACATAATAGAAATATGTCAATTCGTTCCGTCGTCACCGTCATTATCACCGCTCTCGGATTGGCGGTTTTGTCCGCAGGTCCCGCCTTCGCTCACGCCGAACTCATCGGTTCGTCGCCGGCGGCCGACTCCAGCGTCGCCGGTGTCACTGAGGTGTCCGTCACCGCGGGCGAAGAACTTCTCAATATCGGCGAGAACGCCGAGGGCTTCGTGATGACCGTCATGGATGCCGCAGGTATGGGCTTGTATTACGGCGATGGGTGCGTGACTGTTGATGTTAACACCGCGTCGATGGGCGTTTCGTTGGCCACTGCGGGCGAGTACGTAGTTGCCTATCGGATCGTGTCGGAAGACGGTCACCCCGTCGAAGGAGAGTTCACGTTTTCGGTGACCGGTGACAAAAATGCTGAACAAGACCGTGGATCGGCCGAAGTTCCTTCTTGCGGAAAATCAGAGGCACCTGCAACAGACTTGACTCCGTGGATCGGACTCGCGACAATCCCCGTGGTTGCCGGAGCAATCTGGATTCTCATTCGTCTTCTGGGAAAGAAAGACTCCGAAGACAACCTCGACTAGCTAGGCGATGACCTTGCGGCTCGACAGAACCTGGTCGATGAGTCCGTACTCCAACGCTTCCGCGGCCGTGAGAATCTTGTCGCGGTCGATGTCGTTGCGGATTTCTTCCACCGTCTTTTTGGTGTGGCTGGCGAGAGTGATTTCGAGCCATTCGCGTAGGCGGGCGATTTCTTTCGCCTGAATCTCGATGTCGGACGCCTGGCCACGGCCGGCATCACCGGTCGAGGGCTGGTGAATCAGAATTCGCGCGTTGGGCAACGCAAGTCGCTTGCCGGGGGTTCCACCTGCTGCCAACACCGCCGCAGCGGACGCGGCCTGACCGAGGACAACGGTCTGGATCTGTGGGCGAACGTATTGCATCGTGTCGTAGATCGCGGTCATCGCGGTGAAGGATCCGCCGGGCGAGTTGATGTACATGATGATGTCGCGGTCGGGGTCTTGCGACTCGAGGACGAGCAACTGGGCCATGACGTCGTCGGCCGAGGCGTCGTCGACCTGAACACCGAGGAACACGATTCGGTCCTGGAACAACTTGGCGTACGGGTCGAGGAACCGGGTGCCGTTCGCGGTGCGCTCTTCGAACTGGGGAAGGATGTAGCGCGATTCGGGGACGGCGATGCCGTTGTGGTTGATGTCAAAGTTCATGTGCCTGTCCCCTACTTCGTGTTCGTTCCGCCGCCACCGATGACATCGTCAGCCGATGCCCGAATGTGGTCGACAAAGCCGTAGTCCAGGGCCTCTTGAGCGCTGAACCAACGGTCGCGGTCGCCGTCTTTCGAAACCTGTTCCGCTGTCTTGCCCGTTGCGGCAGCGGTAATTTCGGCGAGGCGCTTTTTCATGTCGTTGATGAGTTCTGCCTGAGTCTGAATGTCGCTCGCGGTTCCGCCGAAGCCGCCGCTCGGCTGGTGCAAAAGGACTCGGGCGTTCGGGGTGATGTAGCGCTTTCCCTTGGTTCCGGCGGTCAGCAAGAACTGACCCATCGACGCGGCCATACCGATTCCGACGGTGACGATGTCGTTCGGCACGAACTGCATCGTGTCATAAATGGCCATACCCGCGGTGATCGACCCACCGGGCGAGTTGATGTAAAGGTAAATGTCTTTCTTCGGGTCTTCCGCCGCGAGCAGGAGGAGCTTGGCGGCGATTTCGTTCGCGTTCTCGTCGCGAACCTCGCTGCCCAACCAGATAATGCGGTCCTTCAACAGACGATCAAACACGTTCGGCGGGAACATCGTTTCACTCATTAATTACTCCTTGTGGGCTTGTTAGCCAGCGTACCGAGTGCGCACGACGAGCCGTGACGATTTCGCCGAGGGCAAAACTCGGGAGGGGTGGTCACCGATTACGGCGTGAGGTTGGCGTCGAAAAACGACGCGAGCACATCCGCGTAACGGTCGGTCTCGGTGAGCATGCCCTCGGTGTGGTCGGCTCCGGCGAACGTTTCGAGTTGAACGTCCGCTCCCACCGACTTCGCATAGTCGACGAAGTCGAGTGACGATTGATACGCGAGTCGTTGATCGGCGTCACCGTGCAGGATCAGCATCGGACGGTTGCCCGCCGCGTCGATCGCCGAGGTCACCGAGGTTTCGGTCAGATTCACACCGTGGAAGATTTGTGCCGAGACGAGAGCGAGTTGCCAGAGGAATCCGGGGAAACCCTGGAACTCGACTTCCTTGGTCGCCGCCGCGTTGAAGTCGAAAATTGTTCCCTCCATCGCAAAGGCCGAAACCGTCTCGGTCTTGGCCGGAAGCAAACTGGTGGCGACCGCTCCGCCCGAGACGCCGAACATTCCCAGGCTCGCCGGTTTCACCGCCTTTTCCGCCACGAGCCAGTCGGCAACGGCGGCGAAGTCGTCGGATTCCTCTTGACCGGCCGAATGGCGGCCATCGGTACAGGTCGATTCGCCCGTGTCTCGGCTGTCGACCAACAACACGTTGAATCCACGCTTGACCAACATCGAGCTGGGCAACAGAGCGTTGAAATCGCGACGAGAAGTGCCGATTCCGTGGGTGACAATCACGGTCTTGCCATTGGGGAACGCGGGGGTGATCCACCACGCCGAGAGGTTGATGTCGTCGGCGACAGGAATGATGACCTCCTCGTACGGAACATTCTTCATCCAATAGCCCGACAAGTCGTACCCGACCCACTTGTCCCATCCGGGACCTTCGAAGGGTCCTTCACCTTTTGCCGGCGTCACAAATTGCTCAGGCGAGTTGTTGACGTCGTCGGCGTTGATGGCGCAGGGCACAGCGGTTCCGGACGTGTACACGTACTCGCCGGCGGCAAGACCGCCACCGACCACGACAAGAATCGTCGAGCCGGCAATGATTCCCCAAAGTGTGGATTTCTTCATTGACAAAGGCTAGCACCGCACAAACCAGCTGGGGCTCCGAAGCCCTCGTTCGAGTTAGTGCTGGTGACCCGCGTGGTCGTCGTGATCTGAGTGGTCGCCAGAGCCGAGCGGACTGGCCACCGCCGAGAGCGCCGAGTTCGTGAACGCAGACAAATCAACGGCCTTGCCTTTCGAGTCGGTGACCTTCACTTTGGTCAGCGCGACCGACAGTGCCTTCGAGCGGGCGACTTCGCCCACCATGCTCTGGATTTGGCCGTTTTCGGTCACAACCTTGATGAACTCGTTGACGTCCATACCGTACTGCTGAGCCGACTGCATGAGGTACTGCAGCAATTCGTCCTGTCCGACCTGAACTTCTTCTTTTTCGGCGAGTTCGTCGAGAAGAATCTGAACGCGGAACGAGCGGGTGGTCGATTCGGTGACTTCGGCGCGGTGAACGTCGTCTTTTTGACGGCCCTCCTGCTCGAGGTGGCGCTCGACCTCGTCGGTGATGACTCCCGCGGGAACGGCGATGGTCACCTTGGCGAGAATGGCGTCGAGAAGCGCTTCGCGAGCCTTCGTCGCATAGTCGAACACCGCCCGCTTCTCAATCTGCGTCTTCAGGTCGGCGCGCAATTCCTTGATGGTGTCGAACTGGCTCGCGACCTGCGCGAACTCGTCGTCGGCGTCGGGGATCTCGCGGACCTTGACCTGGTTGACCGTGATTTCGATTTCGGCTTCGTCACCGGCGTTGTCGCCACCGACCAGTGTCGACTTGAACGTCGTCTTCTCGCCAGCCGTGAGAGTCAAGACGGCCTCGTCGAGTCCCTCGATGAGGTCACCCGATCCGACCTCGTACGAAATCGATGAGGCGGTGTCGACGGTCTTGCCGCCGATCATTGCGGTGAGGTCGAGAACGACAAAGTCGCCCTTCGCCGCCGGGCGGTCCACCGTCGCAAGAGTTCCGAAGCGAGTGCGGACGGCGTGGAGTTCATCGTCCACCTGCATCGCAGTGACCTCTGATGTCTCGATGGAAACCTTGAATGTGTCGAGCTTGGGGATGGTGAACGTCGGGCGAACATCGGTCTCAATCTCGAGAACAAGGTCCCCCGAGAAGTCGTCCTTCGGAAGAGTGGTGTTGACAACCTCGGGGCGTCCGAGCGTGCGAATCTTTTCCGACTCGGTTGCCATGCGGAAGAAACGGTCAACACCCTCGGACACAGCGTGATTGATGACGTCGCCCCGGCCAACGCGCTGATCGATGAGCTTCGGTGGAACCTTGCCCTTGCGGAAACCCTTGATCTGAACCTGTTCGGCGATGTGCTGGTAGGCGTGATCGATCGACGGCTTCAGTTCAGCCGGGGTAACCGAAATCGACAACTTGACTCGGGTATCCGACAAACGCTCGACGGTAGTGGTAGGCACTGACTAACTCCTATATACATACGGACTGAACAAATCGTCGGGGCGACAGGATTCGAACCTGCGACATCCCGCTCCCAAAGCGGGCACTCTAGCCAAGCTGAGCTACGCCCCGGACGTACGCGACCCAAAGGGCACGACGCTTTTCCAGTCTAGTGGCTGGTCGATTTTCGCCGCGCCACGTTTTGTTATAGGCTCCCCTTTGGGGATGTAGCTCAATGGTAGAGCCCCAGTCTTCCAAACTGATTACGCGGGTTCGATTCCCGTCATCCCCTCCATTTAGTGTCGCAACTCAATGGCCCTTATTCGAACGGAATAACACCGTCCGGGCCAACAAAAATGAGATCCGCGGGTTGTCCGACGTCGATGGTCGAGCGGGTTGACGCCTTGACCGCTTGACTGCGGGTCAGTGCCTCTTCTGGATGCCACGCTGGCCGACCGTCAGCAGTGCGCGCGGTCGCCATCTCGATCGTGTGCCACGGGTCAAGCGGTGCGACGGGAGCATCGGACCCGAGGATGAGTTTGACCCCCGCGTCAAGGAACGACTTCATCGGGTACGCGTACGAGACTCGGTCGCCCCACAGTTTCTCGGCGACGTCGCGATCGTCAACGACGTGGGCGGGTTGGATACTCGCGGTCAGACCCAGTTTCGCCATGCGTTGAACGTCATCGGGCAGGACCATCTGCGCGTGTTCGATTCGCCCAGCGACGCCGACCTTTTCAAACGTGTCGATCACAACGGTGTTCGCCTTGTCGCCGATCGCGTGGAGGGCTGCAGTGACACCGTGGTCGGTCGCTTCGCGCAACAGTCGTTCGA